>JAYUZK010000001.1:0-17504 GCA_043751835.1 Gemmatimonadota bacterium
CCCCCCCCTCGAGTCGTTCCCGCTGCCTTCGTAGTTGCGCTAGCCGCCGCAGGGTGCTCTGAACCCAATCCAGCTCTGCTTAGATCGTCCGGCCAGGCCCAATCGCAGTTTTTTGCGGCCAGCCTCCCCCAAGACACGCGACAACTTGAGGTGGATTTGCCGGACAGCGCCCGAGCCTGGGACCGCGATGACGCCGCGTTGGCGGCCGCAATCGTGGCCGGACGCGGCCTGGCGACTATCGCCGTTAAGTCGGCCTCCGCCCCGCGACTAATGGAGACCGCCGCCCTGGCCATTGGCAAGGCCGGGCGGACGATCCGGCGCGGGCATCGCGCAGGCGTCGACGGATCGTCCGCTGACCTTGCGGCGCGTTTGCTAGAAGGTGCTGGAGTTCAGATAATCAGATACCTCCGCTCCAGTGGAATGTTCATCGTGTGAATTGACCCCGCCGCCGCCGCGTCCATTCGGCAATCCCCGCTGATCGACTTCATCGAACCACAGGGATATGCTCAAACCCACCAGCTTCGCGGATCGGCAACCTCATCGGCGAGCGCCAAGACTTCACTGGTCGGTCAGACAACCCCGTGGGGTATTTTGACTGTCAAGGCGCCGGTAGCTTGGGCGGTGAACCGTGGTTCCGGCGCGTCGGTACTCATTCTCGACGGCGGCTACGACCGAGGTCACGAAGATCTCCCGGTCGTCAACGCCGCAACCAACTGCAGCGGTACCTATGGCGGGTGCGACGACGGAGGGACTTTCTATCACGGAACGCAGATGTCCGCCATCGCGATCGGGCGCGACAACACGGTCGGAGTCGTCGGCGTGGCACCGGACGTCTCCACGGCAAACTACTACTCGTACGGTGCATGTGACAACAGCGGTCAGTGCCCCTGGACTGATATCCAGCTGGGCCTGCAATGGGCCGAGGACCATATGTATGGCCCGCAGTCCGTGATCAACATGAGCTTGGGAACCTGCGCGAACAACCCCGCCACCGGAACTCAGATCGCGGCGGCCTGGGCCGACGGTTTTGTTCTGGTCGCATCCGCAGGGAACCTGTACAGTGGTTCCCCATGCGGAGCCGGGGCACTTGTCTACCCCGCGGCATTCACAAACGTGCTCGGCGTTTCTGGGGTAATTCAAAGCCTTGCTCTCGCGAACAATTACACCTGCACTCCGCCGACGTCGAGCGGCCAGGGAGGCTCAAACTACGGACCACATGTGGATCTGACCGCGCCCTTCGAAGCGCTCAGCGCCAAGGCGGCCCCAAGCGGCTATGAAATTAACTGCGGAACATCGCCCGCCGCCGCTCATGTTACCGGCGTTGCCGCGCTGGTTCGGTCCGCAAATCCCGGGTGGAGCAATCTTCAGGTGGTAAATCGCCTGATCTCCACGGCGAAAGATCTTGGAGCTTCTGGGCGCGACGACTCGTTCGGATATGGTTTGGTCGATGCGGCTTCGGCCCTCGGTATCGTCGCGCCCACGATGACGGCCGCCGTGGTCGCCCAGAAGCCATTCTTGACCTGGCCCGCCATCCCTGGGGCTGCGAGCTACAACATCTACCGACGAGTGAATTACTCGCAGGCACAGTATGTCCTCTGGGCAACCGTAACGGGCCTTTCATATACTGGCATTGGCACCAAGGTCTCGAGCTTCAACGGCTACAACACCCTGCCCCCTTCGCCAACGGTCTCGGTCAGCTACTACGTGACCGCCGTTACCTCCACCGGGTACGAAACAGGCAGCAGCTCTTTCGGCACTTTCATTCCGATTGGAATCCCACCCCAGTGAGCGTCTGGGCTGGGGCTGGCCGGGGAGGTGCAATGTTGGCATTTGCCCTCCTCGGCGTTGGCGGCCAGTGCTGCACAGCTGCAACCGAGCTGGACCAGTACCAGCTGCCGCCGGAGAACCTCAGCTTGAACCCTGCAGATCTTGCACCTAGCACTTTTCTGTGGGGCTGCGGACGATGGGGACCGACTGGCCAGCCGACGAGCCGCTACGTCGTGGCGGATCTGATCTTTGGCGCCTTTCCCGGCGACCCGATCGATCGTCCGCAGAACCGCTTCGTCCTCGCCGTCAAGCGCAGCGGGGGGCGGGTGCTGTTCTTGTTCAACTTCAACGCGCTCCGGATCTACGCGCCAACCGACCGCATTCCCGCGATCGTTCAGTCAATAGCCAGCGCCGCCGCATTCGCGGTTGAGGATCCCCGGCGATACGACTGGCTAGTACAGGTCTCGACGCGCGGGAACCCGTCCGAGTCCGACCTCGGGCGTTTCCGCGACCTCGGCGGACGTGTTATCGGCACCTTCTCAGGCAGCTTCTCGGGCATTCTCCCCAATCGATCCGTGCCGCCTCTACGGCTTGAGCCGAACGTTAGCGAGGTGCGAAACGACGTCCAGCTGTGCCCGACCTAGCAGGTTGCTGAAAAAGGCCAAGGACGGCCTGGTAAATGGATGGGCGACGGCCTAACGTTAGTGGTCGCTCAGCGAGCGAGCCGAGCATGCGTGGCACGGACGGCGGCCAGGGTCAGTTGTTCAATTATGTCAGCCTGGAGCACCGGATTCCGGCGGACCACCCCCTCCGGACGATCCAGGCCTTGGTCGAGCCGATCCTGACCGACTTGTCGCCTCGGTTCGCGGCCCTGTATGCCGACGATGGGCGCCCGTCGATTCCCCCGGAGCAATTGCTCCGCGCCCTGTTGCTGCAAGTGCTCTACGGCGTCCGCAGCGAGCGCCAGTCGATGGAGCAGCTGGACTTCAATCTGCTCTACCGCTGGTTTGTCGGCCTGCCGACGGACGCCGCGGTCTGGCACCCGACGACCTTCACGAAGAATCGGGACCGCTTGCTGGCCGGCGACATCGCCGCGGCGTTCCTGACCGCCGTCGTGCAGGCCGCGCACCGGCGGCGCCTGCTGTCCGGCGAGCACTTCACGGTCGACGGGATGGGCCTCGCGGTCCACGACCCGCTCCAGGCGTCCTCCGGCGATCGGACCTTCAAGATCGGCGATGCCTTCACGATCGAGCCCGGGATCTTGTCGAACGCCACGTTGGTCGGCGCGAACACCGTGTACGGTCCCGAACTCGCCAGCACATCCACCAAACCGGCCTTGGTCACCGCCGCCACCAGCGTCGTGCGGTCGGGAGACCTCGCCGCGATCTTCACCACGTCCTTCGGCGAATTGTCGTCCTTGACCGCCGACAAACCGCCTGCCGGCTGGGCGGCCGGCATGAGAACCAGCCACCCATCCGCCCTTTCGCCCTTGGCCCCTGCCATTGCAGCCAAAATGGCAGCTTATCCGGGTACGGTCATTGCTTCCCCGCAGTCAAAAGCGGCTATGATCAGTCCCACAACACTTTACGGACGGCAACGATGGCCTCGAAAATCATTGGTATCGACCTGGGGACCACCAACTCCGTGGTTTCCGTGATGGAGGGTGGCGACCCAGTCGTCATCCCCAACGCCGAAGGCGGCCGCACGACCCCCTCGGTCGTGGCGTTCACCAAGGACGGCGAACGACTGGTCGGTCAGGTCGCCAAGCGGCAGGCGGTGACCAATCCGAGGCAGACCATCTTCTCGATCAAGCGGTTCATGGGCCGGCGGGCCAACGAAGTGACGGAGGAGAGCAAACGGGTACCCTACAAGATCAGCACCGGGGCCAACAACCTCGCCTCCGTCGAGATCGCCGGGAAGAACTACACCCCGCCCGAGATCTCGGCCATGATCCTCCAGAAGATGAAGCAGACGGCGGAAGACTACCTTGGCCACTCGGTGGACAAGGCGGTCATCACCGTGCCGGCCTACTTCAACGACGCCCAGCGCCAGGCCACCAAGGATGCCGGCAAGATCGCGGGCCTCGAAGTGCTCCGGATCATCAACGAGCCGACGGCCGCGGCGCTCGCCTACGGCACCGAGAAGAAGAAGGATGAGAAGGTGGCCGTTTTCGACCTGGGCGGCGGCACCTACGATATTTCCGTCCTCGAACTCGCCGACGGGGTCTTCGAGGTCAAGAGCACCAACGGCGACACCCACCTCGGCGGCGACGATTTCGACGAGCGGCTGATCGACTGGCTGGTCACCGAGTTCAAGAAGGACCAGGGCATCGACCTGTCCAAGGATCCGATGGCGCTCCAGCGGTTGAGGGAGGCCGCGGAAAAGGCCAAGTGCGAGCTCTCGAGCACCCAATCCACCGATATCAACCTCCCCTTCATTACCGCCGACCAGTCCGGCCCCAAGCACCTCAACATGTCACTCACCCGGGCCAAATTCGAGCAGCTGGTGGACGACCTGATCCAGCGGACGATTCCGCCGATGCAGCAGGCCCTGAAGGACGCGGGGCTCGACCCGAAGGGCGTCGATGAGGTGATCCTGGTCGGCGGGTCGACCCGAATCCCGAAGATTCAGGAAATCGTCAAGAGCTTCTTCGGCAAGGAGCCGAACCGGTCGGTCAACCCCGACGAGGTCGTGGCCATCGGCGCCGCGATCCAGGGCGGCGTCCTCGGCGGCGAGGTGAAGGACGTGCTCCTCCTCGATGTGACCCCGCTCTCGCTCGGAATCGAGACCCTCGGCGGCGTCACCACCGTGCTGATCCCCCGGAACACCACCATCCCGACCAAGAAATCAGAAGTCTTCTCCACCGCGGAGGACAACCAGACCACGGTCGAAATCCACGTGCTCCAGGGCGAGCGACAGATGGCCCAGGACAACCGGACCATCGGCAAGTTCCAGTTGACCGGGATGCCGCCGGCTCCCCGGGGAATGCCGCAGGTCGAGGTTACCTTCGACATCGACGCCAACGGCATTCTCCATGTGTCCGCCAAGGACAAGACGACCAACAAGGAGCAGAAGATCCGGATCGAGGCCTCGAGCGGCCTGTCGGACACGGATATCGACAAGATGGTGAAGACCGCCGAGGCCAACGCGGCCGTTGACAAGGAGCGACGGGAAGCGATCGAGTCCCGGAATCAGCTCGACGGCCTCGTCTACAAGGTCGAGAAGGACTCCAAGGAATGGGTCGACCGGCTTTCGCCCGAAGTCAAAGCCAAGCTCGACCAGACGATCGAGGCGGGAAAGCAGGCGCTCCGGAATGGCGATCCGGCCGGCATCAGCACTGCCTTGAGCGACCTCAACGGGGTTTATTCGGCCGCGGGGGCCTCGCTCTACCAGAGCGCCACGCAGTCAGCCGAGTCGGCCCCGGGTGACCAGCCTCCCGGCGAGCCCAAGGACCAGGCCAAGCAGGAAAACGTCGTCGAAGCCGACTACGAAATCATCGACGACAGCAAGAAATCGTAACGACTGCGCCGACCCCGCGACGGTCGGCGGGAACCGCGCATCATGCGGGTACTTTTGAACGAGGTAACCATGTCGGTTCGCTCATTGAATTGGCTCAAGTTCGGTGGCTTGGTCGGCTTTGCGTTCATCCTGGGGCTCTTGTTCGCCGGCCTCCTCGACCTCCCGAAAACCAGCCTGGCCCAGAATCGAAAGCCCGAACCGACCTCGGTGATCCAGACCGCGGCCAGCCCGGCGAACCGGGCGGCCTCGTTACCACTCGTCTCGCTCTCGGACGCCTTCGCCAGCGTCGCTGAGCAGGTTCGGCCCAGCGTGGTCTATGTCAAGTCACGGCGAACCGAGCGGGCGAACACGACCGCCCGCCGAGTCCCCCCGGGGTTCGAGGATTTCTTCGGTGTGCCCAAGGGCCGCGGCCAGGGCCCGGGAAATTCTGAAGAGCCCAACGTGGAAACGGGCGCGGGGTCGGGATTCATTGTCTCGGAAGACGGTTACATCCTCACCAACAATCACGTCGTCGACGGCGCGGATCGGGTGACGGTCCGGCTCCTCGATCGGCATGAGTTCACCGCCAAGGTCGTGGGAACGGACCCGAACACCGACGTCGCGGTGCTCAAGATTCTGCCTAAGGCCGGCGTCCAGTTCAAGCCCATCGCCCTGGGTCAGAGCAGCACGGCCCGGGTTGGCGAGTGGGTGCTCGCCGTCGGAAACCCGCTCTCGGAAAATCTCAGCTTCACGGTCACATCCGGCATCATCTCGGGCAAGGGCCGCGGCCAACTGCCGCTGCCGGGCCGCGGGGTCCTCTCGATCCAGGATTTCCTCCAGACCGACGCAGCCATCAACCGCGGCAACTCCGGCGGCCCGCTCCTGAACGTCCGGGGCGAGGTAATCGGCATCAACTCCGCCATCTACAGCCCGACCGGAGTCAGCGCGGGCTACGCGTTCGCGATCCCGATCGATCTGGCTCGGCAGGTGATGGAACAACTCATCAGCAAGGGGAAGGTCGAACGGGCCGCCCTCGGCGTCACCGTCCAGGACGCGACCGCCGAAGACGCCGAGTACGTCGGGCTGACGGACATTTACGGTGTCCGGGTCAATGAGTTCTCCGAAGGCTCGCCGGCGAGGACCGCCGGCCTCGAGCGGGGCGACGTCGTCGTCACGATCGACGGCCAGAAGGTCGAGTACACCGCCCAACTCCAGCAACTGGTGGGCTTCCGCCATCCCGGCGAGGTGGTCAAGGTCGAGGTGGCCCGGAAGGGCGGCACCCGGCGCACCTACAACGTCCGGCTGATCGCGCAGGGCGATCCCACCCGACTTGCGGTGGCCAAGGAGCGGGGCGACTCGGACGAGAAAGCTCCTGAGCCCCGGTCGGCGGAGGTGAAGGAGCGGCTCGGCGTAAACGTCACGCCAATCACGCCGGATCTGCTCCGTCAGGTCGAGATTCCCAACACGACCAAAGGCATGGTGGTCGAATCCGTGGATCCGTACGGTCCCGCCGACAACCTGCTGTTCGCGCCGCCGAACGGAATCGACATCATCACGGATGTGGAAGGCAAGCCGGTCCGAAACGAAGCGGAACTGCGAGCCGCATTGCGTGCGGCGCGTCCCGGTGAGGTAGTGTCACTCAATGTTCTGAGCCCGACCCAGGACGGCAGGCCGGTCAGCCGCATCGTGAGAGTGAAGCTGAAGTAGACTGAGCCGGCCCGCCGACTCAGTCTTTCTTCTTCACCGGGATATTGTTCGCGGCGGCTACTGAATCCAAGTAGTCCCAGCCCCACCCGGTCACCTTGCCGTTGATGGTGATCACGGGCGCCATGCTGCGATCCTGGAGACTCGCGGAATCCGTCTTGCCCTGCTTCTGATAGTATCGCACTTCGATGTACTGGGCCTTGTAGAGATACGGGTCGAGGCGACGGGGCGCTGCCCCCATGGCCACCGCGACACTGTCCTTGCCCATTCCGGCCCGGAGTTGCCTGAGCCGGGGATCGGCCCGATCGCACGCCATCGCCGCCACCACGAAGCCCAACAGCGCCAGCCTGGCGATCCCGCTCTTTGTGATCCTCATCACCAACCCCAGCGTTGGAAGTTCATGCGCTAGCAGCACTTACCGGCCAACAATCTAACACTCGCCTCAAGCTTTCCGAAGCGCGGCCGATCCTATGGAGAGAATCGGACCCCCCAGACGGGAGCATGGCGATGGCTGTCGAAGCGAATGTCATCATTGATGAGAGCATCCTCGACAGCTACCGGGCTCTTCAGGACGACGGTCAGCCGGATGTCGTCACCGAGTTCATCGACGTGTTTCTCGAGGATCTTCCCGCCCGGATCGATCGGATCCAGAAGGCGGTGGCCTCGAAGACGCCGGTCGAGATCAAGTCCGCAGCTCACGCTCTCAAGGGAGGCGCGGCCTCGATCGGCGCCGTGCTCGTTGCGGGAATCTGTGCTCAACTCGAGGCCATCGGGCGGGCGGGCTCGACCGATGGCACCGAAGAACTCCTGGCCGTGGTCATGCCCGAGGTGGCCCGAGCCCGCGAGGAACTGCAGAAACTCCGCAAGCCGTAGGACGAACCAAGGTTGCACCTCGAAACAACCTCTCGCGTCATGGCGCGGGAAGTTGTACTGTTTTCCTACCATCCCGCGAGCGTGGCGAAACTGGCAGACGCGCAGGACTTAGGATCCTGTCCCTCACGGGGTGCGGGTTCGACTCCCGCCGTTCGCACTGAAACGGGATCCCGATCCACAATTCGGAGGCTCCGATGGAAACCTTCGCGGAAGCGCTTGGCTCCTTCGGCTCATCGGTGTTCCGCTGGTGCCTGCTCGCGTTCGTGCTGCTGAACGCCGGCGGGGCTCTCGCGGTGTTCCTCACCCGCAATCGTCAGATCGTCAATCGCTGGGGCAGTCGGTTCGTTGCCGCCAATCTGTTGTTGCTGGGTGCGGGCACCGGTGTGCCTCTCGTCGCCCAGGCCCTCAAGCTGGTGGTCAAGGCCGTTGCAGTGTCCGAGTCGGGCGGGATCAAGCTCAACGGGAAGTAGGCGGAAGCCGAACCGAGGGGGCGGATGGGCAGGCGCCCATCCGCCCCATTATCTTGCCCCCGCTATGACCGAAATCACTGTAACCAAGACCGCCGAAGACGCGGCCTCCAAGGCCTTCCGGGTGACCGTTCCGGTCGAACGGGTCAAGGCCGCCGAGGACCGTGCCCTGGCCGAGTACGGCCGGCGGGTAAAGCTCCCAGGGTTCCGTCAGGGCAAGGCCCCGCTCCCTGTGATCCGGAAGCGGTTCGGCGACGCCATTCGCCAGCACACGATCGAGGAAGTGATCCGAGAGGGATGGGAACAGGCCCGGACCGCGGAGGACCTCAAGCCGGTCACCGATCCAAGTGTCCGGAACCTCAAGTTCGAAGACGGCCAGCCCGTCGAGTTCGAGGTACTCGTCGAGGTCCGCCCGGACGTGAAGCTGTCCCGGGTGGGAGGCTTTACGGTCAAACGGAACGTGCCGGCGGTGACCGACCAGGCCCTGTCGGAGCAACTGGACCAAGTCCGCGAATCGAAGGCCGCGTGGCTACCGGTGGAGAACCAAGCCCCCGCCGAGGGTAACATGGTTCGAATCGAGGTTGCCGCGATTGAGGACGGTGAACGGAAACCGGCCCAACCGTACACCATCGTCATCGGCCAGGGACAGGCCCTGCCGGCCCTCGAGGAGAAGGTCCTGGGCCTTAAGCCGGGCGAGTCCGCCGAGACCGAAATCAAGTTTCCTGACGACCACCCGGACGAGGGTCGCCGGGGCCAGTCGCGCCGGGTCCACCTGACCGTGCACGAGGTGAAGCGCCAGGAGCTCCCGCCGCTCGACGATAGCTTCGCCAAGTCGGTAGGGGACTTCGACGATCTGGCGGCGCTCAAGGCGGTGGTGAGGGCTGACCTCGAACGAGGCGCCCAGCGCGAAGCGGACGCCGGGGTCCGGGAGCAGTTGCTCAACGAGGTCATCGGCGCCAACGGGATCGACGCGCCTCCATCCCTGGTGACGCGGGCGCTCCACGCCTATCTCCATGCCTACAGTATCCCGCACGAGAGAGAAGAGGCGTTCAACGCCGAGTTCCGGCCGATCGCGGAGGCCCAGGTCAAACGGGAGCTGGTCCTCGGCGCCATTGCCGAAACCCAGAAGCTGTTCGCGACCGAGGCGGAGCTCGATCAGCGAATCGCGGCGATCGCCGAGGCCCGGGGGCTCCCGTTCAACGAGATCTACGCCCAGCTGGAAAAGGGCAAGCGACTCGCCGAGCTGGAACGCGGAATCACCGAGGACAAGGTGTTCGACTATTTGAAGTCGCAGTCGACGATTGAGGAGGCCTGACCGCCGTGACCACCATGCTTTATCCGCCCTACATCATCGAACGGTCGCCCCGCGGCGAACGGACGTACGACATCTTTTCGCGCCTGTTGATGGACCGGATCGTCTTCCTTGGCGCTCCAATCAACGACGACGTCGCCAACATCATCATCGCCCAGCTGCTCTTTCTCGACGCCGACAACCCCGAGAAGGACATCTACATGTACGTCAATTCCCCAGGCGGCCACGTCCATTCGGGCATCGCGATCTACGACACCATGCAGCACCTTCGGGCCCCGGTGAACACCATCTGCATGGGCATGGCCGCCTCGATGGGCGCCTTCCTGCTCGCCACTGGCACGAAGGGCAAACGCGCCGCCCTGCCCCACGCACGGATCATGATCCACCAGCCGTCCGGCGGCTCTCAGGGAACAGCAGCGGACATCGAAATCGCCGCCCGGGAGATCCTCCATACCCGGACCACGATGAACCGGCTGTTCGCCAAACACACCGGCCAGACCATCGAGGTGATCGAACGGGATTCCGACCGCGATCGCTACATGTCGGCTGAGGAGGCGAAGGCCTACGGGCTGATCGATCAGGTCTTCACCCCGAAGAACGGGGCGGTCCCGGCCGTAGCGAGCTGAGCGCCGACGCCAACTCGCCGAAGTCCTCGATCCAGAAAAGGATCGGCTGGAGCCGGTCGATTTCGAACGGTTGGCTCATGACCTGCTCCAGATCGAACCGCCGGAGGTCGACATTGTCCGAGAGGGCGTTGGCGGCGTCCGCGCTCGATGAAATCAGGCCGCTCCCATAGACCCGCAGTTGTCCCCGCTCGCGAATCAATCCGAACTCCACCGTATACCAGAACAACCGGGCCATCCGGGTCGTGGTATCCTCGTCACGAGCCACAGCCGCCAGGGCTCCGAACCGGGCCAGAAAGTCGGCGAAGTCCGGATCGGCGTGGAGCGGGACGTGACCGAAGACGTCGTGGAAGATGTCGGGCTCAGGCGTATAGTCGAGATTTTCCGGCGAACGGATCGTCACGGTGGTCGGGAACCGGCGGCGGGCAAGGGATTCGAAGAACGCCGCCGCCGGAAGGAACCCGCCGACCGGGTCGGCCATCCAGCCGGTCCGGGCGGACAGCCGGACGTTGACCTGGCCGAGATCGGGAATGGCGTGACGGTCCAGCCCGATCGCCGCCAGCCCTTCGAGAAAGACCCGGGAGGCCTGGCGTTCGAGTTCTCCGATCCGGCGCCGATAGAGACACCGCCAGACCTCGTGCTCCGATTCGGTGTATTCGTTCCAGCGCTGGATGACGGGTTCGGCGACCGGTGACAACATGCGACCTCCTGGAAAAAGAAAGCGGCCCGTGGTTCTCCACGGGCCGCCGGTGACGATTCGAGGCTGGACTAGCTAGTCAGCATGCCTCCGGCGGCGGCCCGTGGTGGGGGTCGGATACCGGTAATAGCGCGAGACCAGTGGCAGTCGAACCATGCCTAACAAAAGCTCCCAGCCCGGCCCGGCGCAAGCCCCGCGGGCCGGCCGCCTTGACGAAGGCGGCGTCTTCCGGCCACCTTTCGGGGTCAGGAGACTGGACTTTCCGGTTGCCGGTCGACTCCATCCAACACCGACGTGAGACGATGTCCAACGACAAGCATCTCCGCTGTTCGTTCTGTGGGAAGTCGAAGGATTCGGTCCGGAAATTCATCTCCGGCCCGTCGGTGTACATCTGCAATGAGTGCATCACGCTCTGCAACGAAATCCTGGCGGAAGACGAGGACCGGGACGTGGTGGACAACATTACCCACGTCCCAACGCCCTCAGAGATCAAGATCGTCCTCGACCAGTACGTGATCGGCCAGGAGCGAGCGAAGCGGACGCTCGCCGTGGCCGTCTACAACCACTACAAACGGATCAACGCCGCCGCCGGACGCGACAACCAAGTCGAACTCGACAAGTCGAACATCCTGCTCCTCGGGCCGACCGGCGTCGGCAAGACCCTGCTGGCCCAGACGCTGGCCCGGATTCTGGATGTGCCCTTCACCATCGCCGACGCGACGACGCTCACCGAGGCGGGGTACGTGGGCGAGGACGTCGAGAACATCCTGGTCCGCCTCCTCCAGGCCGGCGAGTTCAACGTCGCCGAGTGTGAACGGGGCATCGTCTACATCGACGAAATCGACAAGATCGCCCGGAAGTCGGAGAATCCGAGCATCACCCGCGATGTCTCCGGCGAGGGCGTGCAGCAGGCACTGCTCAAGATCCTCGAAGGCACGGTGGCGTCGGTGCCGCCCCAGGGCGGCCGAAAGCACCCGCAGCAGGAATACATCCAGATCAACACCAAGGACATCCTGTTCATCTGCGGCGGCGCCTTCGACGGGCTCGAAAAAATCGTCCAGAACCGTTTGGGCCGGCAGCAGATCGGCTTCAACAGCAACGTGTCGGTCGAGTTCGGCCCGAAGGAGATTGACAAGACCAATCCCTTCGCGTACGCCGAGCCGGATGATCTGCTCCGGTTCGGGTTGATTCCAGAACTGGTGGGTCGGCTCCCGGTGATCGTCTCGCTCGAGTCGCTCGACGAAGAGTCACTGGTCCGGATCCTGGTCGAACCCAAGAACTCGATCACCAAACAGTATCACAAGCTTTTCGAACTCGAGGACGTCGGGCTGACCTTCGATGCCGAGGCCCTTCGCGCGGTAGCCAAGAAGGCCCTCAAACGCGGCACCGGCGCCCGCGGTCTCCGCGCCGTCCTCGAGACCGTGATGACCGACATCATGTTCGAGATCCCCTCGCGGGACGATATCCGCGAAGTGGTGATCACGGCGGAGTCGATCAACGAGCAGAAGCAACCGCTCGTGGTCACCGAGCAACGGCGTCAGGTCAAGGAAGCTTGAACGACACCTACGCGCCGCCGACCGACCCCAAAACCATTCTGGCGAAACTTCCAATCGAGTTCGTCGGCAGTTTCCCCGATCCTCACCACATCCTCGACCCCGCCCTGCCCGAGGTGGTCTTCATCGGCCGCTCAAACGTCGGCAAGTCGAGTCTGATCAACGCCGTGGTGGGCCGGAAGATCGCCAAGACCAGCGGCACACCGGGCAAGACCCAACTCCTGGTGGCGTTCCGGTTCCCCGATTTCTATCTGCTCGACCTCCCGGGGTACGGCTACGCCAAGCTCAGCCAAGGCGAACGCCGCCGGCTCCACGACCTGGTTGACGACGCGGTCCGGACCCGTCCCCGGCTTCGCACCGTGATCTGGCTCCTCGACGTCCGCCACGCGCCCTCGAAGGACGACCTCGCCATGCGCGAACTCCTGGCCGGTGCCGGGCGGGAGACCATTGTGGTCCTCACCAAGGCCGACAAGCTCTCCCAGGCCCAGCGGGCCAAGGCCGCCCGAGACCGGGCAGCCGAGCTCGAGGTGGGTCTCGACGACGTCATCGTAACCTCGAGCCCCAAGGGCACCGGCATCGCCGAGCTCGCTGACCTGATTCAGGAAGTCGCGATCGGGCACTGAATGGACCCCGGGTCACTCGCCCTCCTCTACCCCGCGATCGCCCTGGTCGCGTTTCTCTACTCGGCGGTCGGTCACGCCGGGGCATCAGGCTACATCGCCGTCCTCACCTTGGCCGGTCTGGCGCCCGGGGTCGTCCGGCCAACGGCTTTGGCCCTGAACGTCCTCGTCGCTATGCTCGCGACGTACCAGTTCTGGCGGGCGGGACATTTCCGGTGGCGGCTGTTCTGGCCGTTCGCGCTTCTCTCGGTACCGGCCGCGTTCGTCGGGGGGTCGCTTCCCGTGCCGGCGAACGTGTTCAAACCGATCGTGGGCCTCGTGCTCCTGGTCTCGGCGGCGCGATTCCTGGTCCGGACCGCCGACCGTGAGGACACATCGGCCCCGGCACTTCCGCTGGCCCTGGCCACTGGCGCCGTGCTCGGGTTGCTCGCTGGCATTACCGGAACGGGGGGGGGCATCTTCCTGACCCCGGTGATGTTGCTGGCCGGGTGGGCCAGGACCAAGGAGACGGCCGCCGTGTCGGCCCCGTTCATCCTGGTCAATTCCGTCTCGGGTCTGTTCGGGTTCCTCCGCACCGGGGCCCCGCTTCCAGGGTTCGCCTGGAGCCTGGCGGCGATCGCGATCGTGGCCGGACTCGCCGGGTCGTACCTCGGCAGTCGGCGATTTCCCGTCCGGACCGTCCGTCTCATCCTGGCAAGCGTGCTGCTCATCGCTGGAGCCAAGCTGGTGTTCCGGTTCTAGGCTCTGCAACCTTTCTCGCCCGATCGGCGTCTGGGATGAAGGAGATCGACAATCTCCCCGGACGCCGAGGGCCCGGCGCCGGTATCCATTCGCGATTCCGTCCGGAGTCACACGTTAGGCATCGACGGGTTGACCCTCGTCGGCGGAAACCTGATCGGGGTTCAGAACGGCATAGCCCCGGCCCGGATCGTTCGGTTCACGCTCGACCGGATGATGATCCTGCGGATCAGACTACCCTGAGCACATCCTCCAGCGGGCCGGCACTCCCGGACCGGAGCAGGACGGCGATGTCCTCGAGGGCGCGGCGTTCGCGGGGCCATGCCAGTTCGCACCCCGCGTCGGCGAGCGGCAGCCAGCGCCACCCGTCATGCTCGGCCGACAGCACCACTTGGGCTCTGGAATCAATGACTGCGGCGAACACCGGAATCAACGCGACCTGATCGGTCCGGTGGAGGTAGAAGGACTCCATCCGGCTCAGGCTGTACAGTGACGCCGCCGTGAACCCGGTTTCTTCCCGGAGCTCCCGAATCGCCGCGGCGACCGGCGCCTCGCCCGCATCGATGTGACCGTGAACGGCCTCCCAGGCGCCGGCACAGCGGACCGTGGCGCTTCGCCGAAGGGCAAGGGACTGCAGGGAGCCCGCGACGTACCGGATCGGGTAGACGTCGACGTAACGAACGGCGATGTCGTTCAGAGCGCGCGAATTCGGCCGAGGGTGGCCTGGAGCCGGGCGGCGAGGGCCCGGGCGCGGAACGGCTTGGTGAGGAAATCGTCGGCGCCGAGTTCGAGTACGCGAACCTCGTTCTCCTCGTCGCCCTTGGCGGTGAGCACGATCACCGGGAGGTTGCGGGTGACCTCGCGGGAGCGAAGCTGGGCGAGGACGGTGTATCCGTCCACGCCGGGCAGATTGAGATCGAGAATCACCAGATCGGGATTGCTGCGATCGACCTCGGCCAGCGCCTTGGCTCCGTCGGCCGCCTCGAGTACCGTGTACCCCTGCCGCTCCAGCAAATCACGCATCACCCGCCGGAGCTGGTCCTCATCGTCCACCAGCAGAATCACGGCACCCTTCCGGGTGACCTCGAAAAGCGGCGGCGGCAGCTCCGTCTCGTCCACCAGCTCGAACGCGCCGGCAAGCGGATCGTGCCCAATGGACGGCATCGGCCCCGGGGTATGCCGGGCCGGCGGTGCCTCGGCCGGGGGCGGGGTTCGCCGCGGCTCCGCCGCCCCGGCCGGTTCCGCCTCGCGGGGCGGGTCGGTCACCCGCAGCGCTTCGTCGATCGAGGTCTCCCCGGCCAGCATGTGAAGGATGGCGCTGTGGAACAGTGAGCGCATCCCCTGCTCACGAGCCACGACGGCGATCTGATCGGCGTTGGCTCCGCTACTCACCAGTCGTTCGATGGCCGGGTTCATCACCAGGATCTCGACGATGGCGAACCGTCCCCGATATCCGGTCTGGGAGCAATCGGCGCACCCCACGCCCTTGTAGCGGGCGGCGGTCGCCGGCACGTACTTCGCGACCGCGTCCGGCACCGGACCCGTGTCAATGACCCGGCAATGGGTGCAGAGGCGCCGCATCAAGCGCTGCGCCACGATACCCCGAAGCGCCGACCCG
This sequence comes from Gemmatimonadota bacterium, assembly GCA_043751835.1. Classification (GTDB taxonomy): domain Bacteria; phylum Gemmatimonadota; class Gemmatimonadetes; order Gemmatimonadales; family GWC2-71-9; genus SHZU01. The sequence goes on from JAYUZK010000001.1 coordinate 15,471, forward strand.
ATCTTGTAGGCCTCCATCCCGATGTCGAGCAGCCGGGTGATCGTGTTCGGCGCGTCGTTGGTGTGGAGAGTGGACAGCACCAGGTGGCCGGTGAGGGACGCCTGGACCGCGATCTGGGCGGTCTCGCGATCGCGAATTTCGCCGATCAGGATGACGTCCGGGTCCTGGCGGAGGATCGACCGGAGCGCCGCCGCGAAGTTGAGGCCGGCCTTCTCGTTGATCTGGACCTGGACGATCTGTTCACCAAGCCGGTATTCGACCGGATCCTCGACGGTCACGATGTTGACCCCGGTCTTCTGGACCGTCCGGAGGGCGGCGTACAGCGACGTCGTCTTGCCCGAACCGGTCGGGCCCGTCACGAGGATGATGCCTTCCTTGTTGGACAACAGACCCGCAATCGTCTGTCGTTCGTCCGCCTGGTAGCCAAGATTGTCGAGATCGAGCAGCGTCGCCTTGGTGTTGAGAATCCGGATGACGACCTTCTCGCCGAACGCCGCGGGGAGGGTCGAAACCCGGAGATCGACGGGGCTCCCGTTCACCGCGACCCGGCACCGGCCATCCTGGGGACGGAGCCGGTCGGCGATGTCCATCCCCGACATGATCTTGATCCGCGAAATCAGAGGGATTCCCGCCGACCGGGGGATCTTCATCACTTGCCGCAGCACCCCGTCGATCCGGTAGCGGACAATGACGCCGGCTTCGGTCGGTTCGACGTGCACGTCGCTCGCCCGGCTCACGATCCCATCGGCGAGCAGCGTGTCCACCAGCTTGATGATCGGCCGGCTCTTGGCCTCGGCCGGACTCCCGACCACATCCTCGGGCTCGTCCGCCAACTGGGTGAAGTCGGCGTTTTCGGCAATCCCGTCGAGCAAGCGCTCGACCAGGTCGTCGGGACGGTAGACTTCCTCCAGTTTCTCGCGAATTCGGGTCGGGGAGCAAATCGAGAGGCGGACTTCGAGCCCGGTCGCGAACGCCAGCATCTTCTCGGCGTCCATGTCGAACGGATTCGCCGTGGCGATATCGAGCCAGCTGTCAGTGGCCCGGATCGGAATGACCTGGTAGCGGCGGGCCAGCTGCTCCGGGACCTGATCGGCCACCCGGCGCTCGACCTGGTTCAGGTCCGCAATCGGCATCCGGAACCGGGTCGAGACCGCCTTGAGGACCTCCTCCTCGGTGAGAACGCGACGCTCGATCACCGACTGCCACAACGAGCCGTTCGCCGGCGCTTTCGCCCGGAGGTCCGCCAGCACCGCGTCCGGCACCAGCGAAGCGAGTGTGGGTACTAGCCACTCGTCGGCGAATTGATTCACGAGTCGATGTCCATTCTCGAAACGATGATCGGGTTTCAGGCCGAAAGATAGACGGCGAGTCAGAGAATAGGCCACCACCGCCGGTCCAGATCCACGGAGAGGGTCGTCACGCCGCCGCCCCGGACCCCCCTCCCCACCTCGAGGCGGATCGCCCGGTCGAAGAACTGCGCCGACAAACCGGCCACTGGTCGCCAACCGGAGCCGGCTTCCCAGGGGCCCGGAACGCGGCCAAAGCTCAGCCCAGCGGCCAAAAATGGCCCCACCAGCAGGGTCGGCGCGGTCCTTCCGAAGATACCCAGACCGAGCGAAGGGCCCGGCATCGACCAAAGCCGCTCGGCCCGAACCAGCAGCAGGGCTCGGCCGGCCGACGACCGAAACCGTTCCCCCGGCAACGTCCCCACCCCCCCAAGCAGGAAGGCCCGACGGGCCGGCAATCCACCCGTAGCCACGCCCCCGATACCCTGCATCCGCCACTCGCCGCGACTGGCCCGTCCGGTCCACTCGACCTGACCCGCCAGACGGCCGTAGGTGGTGGGTCCGGAGCCGACCTCCCCTCGGAGTTCACCAGCCCAGCCGAACCCGGCCCCAGCCGGCCCCACGGCCGCCCCAAGGCGCCCGATCCAAGACCCACCCGTCCCCAACAGCGGGTTGTCCCGCGAACGACCCCAGATCGGCCTGGCCGTCATTCCGATCGACCGGGGGCGCTCCCAGGCCACCTCGGCCC
>JAYUZK010000002.1:0-23820 GCA_043751835.1 Gemmatimonadota bacterium
CCAGAGGACCCAGGAGTTCCGGCCGAAACAGGGCCCGCTGTTCGCCAACATCGTGCTGGCCGATGAAATCAACCGGGCGCCGGCCAAGGTGCAGTCGGCTCTGCTGGAAGCGATGCAGGAGCGCCAGGTGTCGATCGGCGGCCAGACGTTCCCGCTGCCGGACCCGTTCCTCGTGCTGGCGACGCAGAACCCGATCGAGAGCGAGGGGACGTACCCGCTTCCGGAGGCGCAACTCGATCGGTTTCTCCTGAAGGTTCGGGTCGGCTACCCCAGCCGGTCCGAAGAACGGGAGATTCTCCAGCGGATGAGCAGCGGCGAGCCGATCCCGGTAGCCCCGGTCCTCGACCCGAAGGTCGTGCTCGAGCTGCGCAAGGTGGCCCTGCACGCGCATCTCGATCCGCGACTCGCCGACTACATCGTCGACCTCGTCCGGGCGACGCGGGAGCCGCAGGCGGTCGGGCTCGGAGCCCTGGGACCTCTGGTCGCGTTTGGCGCGTCGCCGCGGGCGTCGATCGCGCTGGCCCAGGCCTCCCGGGCTCACGCAGTGCTGCAGGGGCGCGGCTACGTGACCCCGCAGGACATCCAGGCCCTGGCGCCGGACGTGCTCCGGCACCGGATCGTACTGTCGTTCGAGGCGGAGGCCGAGGACGTCACGAGCGACACGATCGTCGAGCAGGTCCTCGCCAAGGTGAAGGTGCCGTGACCGTTCGGGTACCCCCCGACATTCTCAAGCAGGTCAAAGGGATCGCCATTCGGACCCGAGGCGTGATCGAGGCGCTATTCGCCGGCGAATCGCGGTCGGTCTTCCGTGGGCAGGGCATGGAGTTCGCCGAAGTCCGTGCCTACGACTACGGCGACGACTACCGGGCGATCGACTGGAACGTCTCGGCCCGTCTCGGATCCCCGTTCGTCAAGACCTTCACGGAAGAGCGCGAACTGACGCTGCTCCTCGTGGTCGACCAGTCGGGCTCGACCCGGGTCGGTGATCCGGTCGCCCGCTCCGCTCGCGCCACGGAGATCGCCGCCGTCCTCGCGCTGGCCGGGGTCCGGGAGCAAGACCGGGTCGGCGCGTTGCTGTTCACGGACCGAGTCGAGCACGTGGTCAGACCGGCCAAAGGGCGGCGCCACGCGCTGCGACTGATCCGCGATCTCCTGGCCTTCCAACCCGAGCATCGGGGCACGGACATCACCGCCGCCATCGGGTTCGCGTCGAAGGTACTGCGCCACCGCGGGGTGGTGGTGATCGTATCGGATTTTCTCGATGGCGCCTGGGATCGGCCGCTCCGGCAGCTGGCTGGACGGCACGACGTGACCGCCGTGACCATCGACGATTCGCGGGAGAGCGATCCCCGGGCCGAGGGCTGGTTCGAGTTCGAGGACCCCGAGTCCGGGGCTCGGGCACTGGTCGATCTCGGGGATCCGGCTGTGCGGGGGCGCTGGAGGGCGGTGTCGGCGGCCCGGGCGCTGGAACGGAATCAACGGCTGAGGACGGCAGGCGTCCGGCACCTCGCCGTGGACGTCGGGGAGGACTACGCGCCGTTGCTTCGGCGGACCTTCTCTCCTCGCCGCAGGCGGAAGGGCCGACGGTGATTCCGTTCACGTTGCTCGGGCTCATGCTCCAGGCGCGAACGCCGACCGTGGGCGACACCGTCTGGCTCGAGGCCAGGGTGCCGGTCGCATCGCGCCAGATTCTCAGACCACAGGCCTGGGATCTCGGCGAAGTCGGCCAGGTCCTCGGGGCGCCCGAAGTGCGGTACGATGGCGACTCGGCGACCATCCGGTACCCGGTGGTCTTCTGGTTCGCGGGCAATCACCCGCTCTCGATTCCGGGGCCGATCGTGGTGAGTCCCGAAGGGCGGTCGGACACGTTGGCCACCCGTCCGCTGCTCGTGGTCGTCTCGTCGGTGCTGCCGCCCGGCGTTCCACGAGGTGCCCTTGCCCCGAAGCAGGCCGCCTCGCTGGTGGGCCAGGCCGAGCGATCGTGGCTCCCCTTCGGCCTGGCCCTGGGCCTCGTTGCCCTGCTCAGTGCGCTGGGCGGCGTCCGGCTTTCCCTCCGTCGCAGGCCAGTGGATGTTCCCGATCCGGCGCCGGCGCCGGACGCGGATCCGGTGGCGCTCCTCGATCGGTGGACCACGGCGGGTGAAACGCGCGTAGTCCTGGAAGGCTGGACTCAGTTGATCACGGATCGCCTCGCCCTGAAGGGTGATCCGGGCGCCCGGGCGACGGTCGAGCCACTGTTGCTTGCACTCGGCGCGGTGGGTTTCCGCCCCGACACGCCCCCGGCGGATGTGGATCGGCTGATCGCTGCGGCGCGGCGCTGGGTCGCGGAGGGCCGATGATCACGTTCGCCCGGCCGTGGCTTCTGCTCCTGGTGCTGGCGGTGCCGCTGTGGCTCTGGTTTCGATCGCGGCGGCCGCGCCCCGCCGTCCGGATCGCCGATGGCGTCGTGGCGGTACGGGCGTCGGCCCGGCGGTGGGTAGCGCGAGTGCCCGGCGCGCTTCGGACCCTCTCGCTCGCGAGCCTTGCGCTGGCGGCGGCGGGCCCCCGGCTGCCGGGGGACCGCACCACGGTCAAGCGGGAGGGAATCTCGATCGTGATCACGGTCGACGTCTCGAGCAGCATGCTGGCGGAGGACTTCGCGCCCTCGAACCGTCTGGAAGTCGCCAAGCAGCAGGCGGTCGGCTTCATCCGCGGCCGGGGGAGCGACCGGATCGGGCTGGTTGCGTTTGCCGGCGAAGCGCTCACCCAGATCCCCCTCACGCTCGACTACCCTGTACTCGAGCAGGCGGTGATGGACCTCAGGATCGGTACCTTGGACGATGGCACCGCGATCGGCAGCGGCCTTGCCACGGCCGTCAACCGGTTGCGACGGGTGAAGAGCCGATCCAAGGTGGTATTGCTGCTGACGGATGGAGAAAACAACCGCGGTGCAATTGACCCGAGGACAGCTGCCGAGGCAGCCCGGGCGATGGGGGTGAAGGTCTACACGATCGGAGTGGGAACGGAGGGTGAAGCCCGGATCCCGACCGGCCGGGGATTGAGCGGCTATCGGTACGAGATGCTGCCGGTGAGAATCGATGAGGCGCTGCTGACCGATATCGCCACCCGGACTGGGGGCCGATACTTCCGGGCCAAGGACAGCGATGCGCTGAGCCGGATCTTCGCCCAGATCGACCAGCTGGAGCGAACCGAAGTGGAAATGGTGAGCTATCGGTCGGCGGACGAGAGCACCCGGCCACTGCTGCTCCTGGCGCTCGGCGCCCTGGCGCTCGAGCTGCTCGCATCCGCCACGGTCGTGCGGCGGGTTCCGTGAACTTCGATTTCCCGGTCCTGCTCTGGGCGGCCCCAGCCGCCACCCTGATCTTCGCCGTCCTCGGCTGGCTCGCCCGCCGGCGCCGGATCCGGGCGGCGGAGAGCTGGTCGCCGACGTTAGGCGCCGAGGCGAGGCGTGGCCGGGCCGGGCCGTGGCTGGTGGCCCTGGCCGGGACGCTGATCATGGCCGGGGTTGCCGGACCGCGCTGGGGCCGAGCCGTGGTCTCGACCGAGACCCGGGCGCTCAACGTGGTGTTCGCCATCGACGTGAGCCGCTCGATGCTGGCGGAGGACGCCAGCCCCAGCCGGCTGGGCCGGGCGATTCGCGAGACCCGACGACTGGTTCAGGACGCCCGCGGTGACCGAATGGCGCTCCTCGGGTTTGCCGGCCGAAGCTACATCCTGACGCCACTCACGCTCGACAACGGCGCGATGGAACTCCAGCTCGACGCGCTGGATCCGGACATCGCCAGCGAAGGGGGAACCGACCTGGCCCAGGTCCTCCGCCAGGGGGGCGAGCTGCTTGAGGCCGCGAGCGAGGGCGGGGCCCGGGCCATGGTCCTGTTCACCGACGGGGAGGCCCATGATTCGCTCGACCAGGTTCTGGCGGCGGCGCGGCACCTCAAGGATCTCGGCGTGACACTGATCCTGGTCGGCGAGGGCGGGGCGGCGCCGGTGCGCATTCCGATCCGGGACGACGGCGGTCGGCTGATCGAGTACAAGAAGGATCCCGCGGGGGCGGAGGTGGCGACCCGGCGCCGGGACGACGTCCTGCGGTCCGTCGCCGACCAGGCCCAGGGCATTCTGGTCCCGGCGGACTTCGCCGATCAGGCCGGCGCCGTTTGGCGAACGCTCGCGGGGCTCGACCGTGACCCGGCGACCGGCCGTCGAACAGCCGACCTGGTGCCGCGAGCGTGGATCATAGCGTTAGGCGTCTTCACCCTGCTCCTGCTCCAGGCGGCGGTGCGGCAGCGGGCGGCACTGATTGGGTTCGCGGGCGTTTGCCTGCTCCCGGCCGCGGCCGACGCGCAGCGCCCGGCAAGTGGTTTCACCCGGCTCCGGGCCGGCGATACCACCCGCGCCGTCCGGGCGTTCGCCGAGGCCGCGATCGGCAGGGTTCGCGGCGCCGATACCAGCGCGTACAACGCGGGGACGGTGGCCCTCCGGTCGGGGCAGTTCGACGTGGCCCGTCAGGCGCTCGAGGTCGCGGGCAATTCGGTCGACCCGAGGCTCCGTTTTCTGGCCCTGTACAACGCCGGCCTCCTGGCCTGGGCGGAAGCGGGCCGGGACAGCCTCCGCCGGGAAGAACTCCGTCGGGAAGCCACGACACGGTTTCGAGACGCCCTGCTGCTCGACCCCGCATCGCCGGATGCGAAGTGGAATCTGGAGCTGGTCTCACGACGCCGGCCGCCACCACCGCCGGGCGCGAGCAAGCCGCAGACCAAGCCCAAAGGCGGGTCGCCGCCACCGCCCTCGTCGGGCCTGTCTCAGTCGGAGGTGGAGCAGATCCTCCGCTCGGTCGAGCGGACGGAGCAGGCGGTCCGCTCCGATCAGGTCAAGCGGCGGCGTCTGGCCAAGAGCGCCGCGGAGAAGGACTGGTAGTCATGCCCGCGCTCTGGCTGCTCTGGCAGGTGGCGACGGCGGTGTCGGTCGATGCCACCGTCGACCGCGCCTCGGTGCCGGTGGGGGACGAGGTGCGGTATTCCGTGCGGGTCACGTCGGCCATGGTCGGGGCATTCCGGGTGGAGCTGCCCCAGCTCGACGGCCTTCTGCTGGCCGGCCGGACCGAACGGCTCGACGAAGCCCTGGCGGCCGGCCAGACGACCCGCACCTATCTGCTGGAGGTTCGCTTCCGCGCCGCGCAGGTTGGGACGTGGCGCATCGACCCGGTGCTGATTTTCGTCGGCTCCGAGACCGCCATGGCGCCTCCGGTGACCGTCACGGTGACCGGAAGTGGCGCCGCCCTCCCGGCGCCGAACCCGAGGCTCGCCGCCCTGGTCGGGCGGGTCCGGAGCCCTACCGCGGGCGAGGCGGCGACGCTCGCGGTCGTCGTTTCGAGTGAACGCCTCTACCAGGGCGAACAGCTTGACGTACTGACCGCGGCCTGGTTCTCCCGGTCACTCCGGGCTCGGCTCCGCCGGGCGCCAACGTTGAAACCGCCCGCGCTCTCGGGCGTGTGGACGGTGCCGCAGCCGGCGGTGCCCGGAATCGTCGCGACTCGAAGCGTGGGCGACGACGTGTATGACCTGTTCGTCAGCCACCAGGTCGGGTTCCCGCTCACGGCGGGGCGGGTGGTCGTCCCCGCCGCGCGGCTCGAATACGCGGTCCCGACCTCGCGCCGCGCCTCCGGCGACGAGCGGACGGTCGAGGCGGCGAGCGATCCGGTGGCGATCGAGGTGTTGCCGCTTCCGGAGCCGGCGCCGCCGGCCTTCCGGGGCCCGACCGGCGGCGGGCTCCGGATCAGCTATGGGGTCCGGGCACTGCCGGCCCACGCGGGCGAGCCGCTTGCCGTCGACCTTACCGTTACCGGGCGTGGCAACCTGGCCTTCTGGCTTCCGCCTAACGTCGCGTGGCCGGCCGGGACGAGGGCCTACCTCGACCGGACCGATGATGCTGAACGGAACGACGGCGGGATCCTGGGCGGCACTAAGACCTTTCGCTTCCTGCTGCTCCCGGACAGCGTCGGCAGCGTGGCCCTCCCCTCGGTGAGCTACGGATATTTCGACCCCGGCGGCGCAACCTACCGCGAGGCAACCACCGCCGGCCTGGTCGTGCCGGTGCTGCCCGGCCGGAGTCGAGTGGATCGGGAGCCACCGCCACTCGCCGCCGCCCCGCCGGCGGCGTCATGGCTGGAACGGTTCCGACCCGGGACGGTGTCCTGGTGGCTCGCGTGGCTCGGCCCCATCGGACTCATCGGCCTGGTGGGTCTGGCGACGCGGCGGAGGCCGGCCCCGGTCGCCCCGCGCTCCCGCCCGGACCCGATCGCCGACCTGGAGCAACTGATTGTTCGCCTGGTTCCCGAGGTGGAGCGCGCGGCACCGGACCTGTTGGAGCAGGGTCTTCGGCGGGCCGGCATCGATCGCACCGACGCGGCCGACATCGCGCGGCTCAAGGCGGCGGCGGATCGGGTCCGCTTCACGCCGGGCGACGCCACGAGGCTGGGCACCCTGCAGCAGGATATCGCCGCCGCGATGGGCCGACTTCCCAGGGGCCTCGGTCGAGGACTGGCGGGAGTTCTCCTCGGGCTGGGGGTCGCTGCCGCCGTGGCCGGCGCCCAGTCATCGGACCCACCAGAGGCGCTCTACCGCCAGGGCGCCTTCGGGCCGGCGGCCCGAGGGTTCGCCACCAGGGCCGCGGCATCGGGGGCGTGGCAGGACTGGTACGACGCGGGTGCGGCGCGCTATGCGGAGGGTCGGGATGCCGAAGCCGCCTGGTACCTCGACCGCGCGCTTCGGGCAGCGCCGCGGGCTTGGCCCCCCCGCGCGCTCTGGTCGGCGCTGGAACGACAATACGAGCCGTTGCACGCCGCCCGGCCGCCGGCGGGCCTGACCCGGCTGGAGACGGGTGCCATCGCGTTAGGCACGTGGTGGTTCGTGCTGACGGGGGCGGTGCTGCTGCGGCGGCGGCGCGGGCTCGGCCTCCTGGCCGTCACCATCGGCGGGGCCGCGGTAATCGCGGCGGCGGTCTGGCCCGCGCCGGACGCCGCCTACGGCTTTCTCCGGGCCCCTCTCGCCCTTCGGCGGTCACCGCACGGCCTGGCGCCCGAGCAGACCTCGCTCGCCGCGCTCACTCGGCTTTCCATCGTTCGATTGGCGGGTGGCTGGGTGCTGGTGGAGGACCGGGACGGCAACGAGGGATGGGTACCGGCCTCGGCGCTGGCCTCCGCCGACCGGCTAAATTGAGACGTGACCACCTCACGTTCCGTTCGCCCCGTCGCGATTCTTCCCGATGCCGTCGCCAACCAGATCGCCGCGGGCGAGGTGGTGGACCGTCCGGCCTCGGTGGTCAAGGAACTGGTGGAGAACGCCATCGACGCAGGGGCCCGGCACGTCCGGATCGAGATCGCCGAGGGCGGCAAGACCCTGATCGTCGTCGGTGACGACGGCTGGGGCATGGGGCGAGACGACGCGGTGTTGGCGCTTGACCGCCACGCGACCAGCAAGATTGTCGCGGCCGCCGACCTGGTTGGCGTCCTGACCTTCGGCTTCCGGGGCGAGGCACTGCCGGCCATCGCCTCGGTGTCGCGGTTCTCCCTGGCCACCGCCGACGGCGGGACCGACGGCACCGAGATCACGGTGACCGGCGGGCGGGTGGATCGGGTCGGTCCGGTCGCTCGGCAACGCGGCACCACTGTCACCGTCCGCAACCTCTTTTTCAACACCCCGGCCCGGCGGAAGTTCCTCCGGTCGGTCTCGAGCGAGACCCGCGCCGCCTGGGAAGTGATCGGGATCCTCGCCGTCGCCCATCCGGACGTCGGGTTCGATTTCGCCGCGGACGAGGCGCCGCGACTGCAGGTGCCGGCCGATCAGCCCGAGACCGACCGCCTGGGCCAGGTCTGGGGCCGGGACGTGGTGGCTACGATGATTCCGGTGGGGCATGCGGTCGGGAGCGTCCGGGTCGACGGGATGATCCAGCGACCCGCCGAGGCGCGGCCGACCGGCCGGCGGACCCAGCTTTTCGTGAACGGCCGCCCATTTCGCGACCCGGGGCTGCTGCGGGCCGCCGAGGCGGGCTACCGTTCCGCGATCGCGCCCGGGGACCGTCCCACCCTCCTGCTCAAGCTGACCGTGCCACCGGCCGATGTGGACGTGAACGTCCATCCCGCCAAACTCGAGGTCCGGTTCCGGGAACGGTTTCAGGTCGAACGGGCGATCGAGGAAGCCGTGCGCCTGGCGTTAGGCGGGCTCGACTCGTCGGCGACCCTCACGCCGGGCCCGGCCGGCGCGGGGTGGAGCCGGGCGGCCCCGCCGATGGGGGAGGCTCCCTCGGAGGCGGCGTGGCTTCCGTTCGACGAGCCGGGCTCACCCGCCGCGCCATCCACCACCCGGTCCTTCGCGGCGCCCCTGTTCCAGCTCCGGAACACCTACATCGTGTTTGAGACACCGGAGGGCGCCGTCTTCGTGGACCAACATTCCGCGCATGAACGGGTCCTCTACGAGCAGGTCATGGCGGACTTCGGGTCGGGGGCGGTGGCGAGCCAGCGGCTCCTCCTCCCCATCACGATCGAGTTGACCGACGAAGAGCTCGAGGTCACCGAACGGTTCGGCGATACCCTCCGGCGGATCGGATTCGAACCCGAGCCGTTCGGGGGCCGGAGCGTGGTGCTCCACGCAGTCCCGAGCCCGCATCCACGGTTCGACGCCACCCAGTGCTTCCGCGAACTCGTGGCCGATCTGGCCCGGGGCCGGTTCGGCGGCTGGGCCAACGAGTTCGAGCGGTTCGCGGCAACCTATGCCTGCCGGGCCGCGGTGAAGGCCGGGATGCCGCTGTCGGAGCCGGAAATGCGCGCGCTGCTGGTCCGGTTGTTCGCCACCGAGCTTCCGCCGCATGACGTGCACGGCCGGTCCACCATCGTAACCGTTCCGGTCGACGAGCTGGAGCGGCGATTTGGCCGGCGTTAGGGTCCCGATCATTGTCGGGCCCACCGCGGTGGGGAAGACGGCGGTGGGTGTCGCCCTCGCGGACCACTGGCCCCTGGAGATCGTGTCGGCCGATTCCCGGCAGATCTACCGCAAACTCGACATCGGCACGGCCAAGCCGACCCGGCGGGAGCAGCGACGGGTGACGCACCACGGGCTCGACCTCATCGATCCGGGCACCCGCTACAGCGTCGGGCGGTTTGCCGGGGCGGCCGAACCGTGGATCCGTGACATTGCGGGCCGCGGTCGGCTCCCGGTCGTGGTCGGCGGGACGGGGCTGTACATTCGGGCCCTCGTGGACGGACTGTTCCACGAGCCGCCACTCGATCAGGGCCGGCGCGTGGCGTTAGGCCGATGGGTCGAGCAGCTCGGCACCAATGCCCTGGTCCGGTGGGCCTCCCGCCTCGATCCGGGCTTTGCCGGCGGCGGACGCCAGCGAGCCGCCCGCACCATCGAGATGGCCCTCCTGTCGGGCCGACCGTTGAGTGACTGGCAGCGCCAGGCCAGGGTCCAGGGAATCGTGGACCCATGGTACGTCGTGCTGACGGCGCCGCGACCGGTGATCCACCGGCGGATTCTGCTGCGGGCGGAGGACATGGTTCGCCGCGGATTGATCGAAGAGGCGGCGGCCGTGCTGGCCGACGGGGTAGCGCCGGGTGCCCCGGGCCTCGACGGCGTCGGGATTCGTGAGGCGGTCGACTACCTCATGGGCCGCCGGCCGCGGGAATCGGTCGCCGAGGCGATCGCGATCAGCAGCCGGCAATACGCCAAACGGCAGGAAACGTGGTTCCGCCACCAGCTCCGCGGGCCGGTGCTTACCATCGACGCGACCAGGCCGGCCGACCAGCTGGCAGCCGAGATCGCCCAGGCCTGGACTCGGGCGAATGAAAGGAGTGAATCGCGGTGAAGATCGGGATCACCTGTTATCCGACGTACGGCGGATCGGGCGCCCTGGCGACCGAACTCGGCCTCGACCTGGCCCGTCGGGGTCACGAAGTGCATTTCATCACCTACGCGACGCCGTTCCGGATCCGGGAGTATCACGACCGGGTCTATTTTCATGAGGTGGATACCACGGCGGGCCACTATCCCCTGTTCGATCACTATCCCTATACCCTGGCCCTGGCGAGCAAGCAGTACGAAGTCGCGATGCGCGAGGGGCTCGACCTCCTGCACGTTCACTACGCGATTCCCCACGCCACGACCGCCTGGCTCGCCCGGGAAATGCTGGCGTCGGTGCGACGGCTCCCGGTGATCACGACGCTCCACGGCACCGACATTACGCTGGTGGGCCAGGAGGCGAGCTTCTATGCCATCACCAAATTTTCGATCGAACGCTCCGACCGGGTCACGGCGGTCTCGCGGTTCCTCAAGGACGAGACGGTGCGGACGTTCGGCTGCGCCGGGTGCCACATCGACGTCATTCCGAACTTTGTCACGCTGGCCGAGTATCTGCCCGCGGATGGAAGCCGGGACGGGCTGGCGCCGTCGGGCCACAAGATCATCACCCACATTTCGAATTTCCGCGAGGTGAAGCGGGTCCGTGACGTCGTCCGGGTGTTCGCCCGGATCCGCCGCGCGATGCCCGCGACGTTGCTGATGATCGGCGACGGCCCGGACCGCGATCTGGCGGAGAAGGAGGCGGCCGAGCTCAAGGTCGAGCGCGATGTCCGGTTCCTCGGCCGCCTGGGCAATGTCGCGAACCTGCTGCAGGCGACCGACCTGTTTCTGCTGCCCTCGCAGACCGAGTCCTTTGGCTTGGCCGCCCTCGAGGCCATGGCCTGCGGCTCCCCGGTCGTGGGAAGCCGGACGGGTGGGCTGCCGGAGGTCATCGAAGACGGGGTCTCGGGCATTCTCGAACCGCCGGGCTCGGTCGAGGCCATGGGGCGGCGGGCGGTCGAGCTGCTCCGGGATTCGGTCGCCCACGCCACGATGCGGGCGGCGACGATCGCGCGGGCGCAGGAGTTCTCCGCCGACCGGGTGGTCCCGCAATACGAAGCGCTGTACCGGGAGGCCGTCGGGTGACTCTCTCGTGGTGGCAAGGGCTCATCCTGGGGCTGGTGCAGGGACTCACCGAGTTCCTCCCGATCTCGAGTTCGGGACACCTGGTCCTCGCCGAGCGGTTCGTCGGGTTCAAACCTCAAGGCGTATTCTTCGAGGTCATGGTGCACGTGGCGACCTTGTTGTCGGTCTTTATCGCCTATCGGGGGCGGATTGGCGAGCTGATCGGCGGCCTGATCCGGGGCCAGCGGAGCGCCTGGACCTACGCAGGCCTCTTGATCCTCGCCTCGATTCCGGCGGGTGTGGTGGGCTTGGCCCTGAAAGACTACTTCGAGCGCACCTTCCACTCGCCGGTGGATCTGGGCTGGCAGTTTCTCGTCACCGCGGTGGTGCTGTGGAGTACCCGCCTGGCGGCAGACCGCGCTCGCCATGCACCCCTGTCGCCAGGGCGGGCGGCGCTGATCGGGATCGGGCAGGCCATCGCCATCATTCCCGCGATTTCCCGTTCGGGAATGACGATCGCCACGGCACTCTGGACCGGGGTCTCGGCCACGGCGGCGGCGGAATTCTCATTCCTGATGTCGATCGTGGTGATCGCCGGAAGCGGCCTGCTCGAGGCCCGGCATATCCCTCCCGGCATCGATCCGTTGAGCCCCGGAATGGTCTGGGCGTTCCTGGCGGCGATGGTCTCCGGCGTCGCGGCGATCAAACTGCTGGTCGCCCTCCTCCGCAGCAGCCGGTTCCACCTTTTCGCGCCCTACTGCGCGACGGTCGGAATCTTCTGCCTGGTCTGGTTCGGCTGGCTCGGGCGGTAGGCGCCTCGGCATGATCGAATGGCACGAGGATGTCGCATCGACCCAGACTCTGGCCCACGCCCGGGCCGAGGTCGGGGCGTCACACGGGACCGCCATCGTGGCCCGGATCCAGTCCGAAGGGCGGGGAACCAGGGGACGGGCCTGGGTCAGCGGGCCGGGGGGCCTTTGGCTCAGCGTGGTGCTGCGCCCCGCCGCCCCGGCCGCAGTCCCGTTGGCGAGTGTCCGGATCGGGGTTGCCCTGGCGCGCCAGCTTGAGCCGCTGACTTTGGGGCCGGTCGGTCTCAAATGGCCTAACGATCTGATCGCGCAGCAGCGAAAGCTGGGTGGCATCCTCTGCGAGACGCGGTGGGTCGGCGACCGGCTCGGCTGGATGGTCGCCGGCGTGGGCATCAACGTCCGGAACGAGCTTCCGGCGCCGTTCACCGACTCGGCGATCCGGCTCGCCGATCTGGGTTTTGCCGGCGGGCCCGAAGACCTGGCCGAGCCGGTGGTGGCGTCGATCCTCGCGGCGACCGGCCGTGACGGCCTGCTCGATGAAGAGGAGATGGCGGCCTTCGCCTCCCGGGATTGGCTTCGGGGCCGGGACCTGGCCGAGCCGGTGGCCGGCCGGGCCGCCGGGATCACCCGGGCCGGCCACCTGGTGGTCGAGCGGGCCGACGGGAGCCGGGCGGAGACCGTTGGTTCGGTAACCCTGGCGGGCTTGGCTCACGACGAGGCACGTCGCTAAATTGACGGTGATTCCCTTCAGTCCTTCCGGAGCATTCATGACTTCAGCGGTGCAGGCGACTCCCACGGCCGATCACACGGAACTTCGTCACCTGCTGCGTTCAGGCGTCCGGCTTGGGGTTCTGCAATCGGTCCTGATCGGTGCATTCGCGGTCCTCCAACCCCGAATCGAGGGCGCGACCGAACTGGTTGTTCTCGGCCTGATCTTGGTCGTCGGTATCGCGGCCACCATCGTGCTGCCGGGAACCTGGACCCGTGCCCGGACCATCGAGGGCATCGCCGGGGCCGCAGCCATTGGCCTCACTGCCACCGTCGTCTTCATGCTGATAGACGTCTCGATCTTTCAGACGGCCGGCATCTGGACCAACCGGTGGTATGAGATCGGCGGCGGCAGCAACTGGTGGTATCACCCGGTGTGGTGGATGGTCGGTACCTTCATGCCGTGGATGGGCGCCTGGGTGCTGTCCAACCAGGCCGCGAGGGCGGGTGCGCCGAATCCGGCAGTGCTGGTGATCGGCACCGTGCTCCTCGCGCTGGTCGTCATGGCCGCGGCCGCCACACTCAAGGTTCCCGGCGCCGCCTTCGGTCTGGGAACCTTTGGGGTGGCGGTCTTGCCCGCGCTCGCAATCATGGCGGCGGCCACGAGCGTCGGAGTTCGCCGATCGTGAAATGAGGGTCATCCGGTTTGTCGCCCGGTTCTTCGGCTGGCTGCTCACGCCCGTGGTGGCGTGGGCAGCTTCGTTTTTGGGAGCGACGTTCACGGCATGGATCGCCCGTCCGATCGGGGGGTCGGCGATGACGCAGTTGATTGCCACGGTGCTCGGCGGGGCGGCGGCGGCTGCTCTGGCCCTGATCGGCTGGATCCGGCTCCTCGGGCGGTCGGCTCGCCTCCGCCAGACCTTGAACGTGGACCCGGATGGCGTCCCGCTGGCGGGCGAGGGACCGTGAAGGGCTGGCTCGCCGGCGTCCTGGTGGTGGCCGGCTGCCACTCGGCGGATCGATCAGCGGCGATCATCCCGCCCTCCGCAGCCGTCGTCCTTGATTCGATGATCCTTGCGGTTCCTGGTGGCCGGACGGTCTGGCTGGCCGAGGGTCGGGAGGCCCGCGATTCAGCCGGCACCCCATGCGTCGAACGGAGCGTGGAGATCCGGACCGACAGCGGACGGCTCAAGGTCCCGCTGCTGTTCGTTCGGCGCGGTCCGACGGTACTCGACCGGGAACACCTCCGGGCCGAACTGAGTCGCAACTGTCGAGTGATGGCGATCTACTCGGTGGACCTCGCCACGGGCCGACCAGTGAAGCTCGGGGACCGGTGACCAATCGAGCGATGCTGGCGGCCGGGTGGCTTCTCGCGGCGCCGCCAGACGCCCGGGCGCAACAATTCAGCGTCAGCGGGTCGCGCTGGTTCACGACCCCTCATGTGGCTGACTATCGCCTCGGCTTCGCCGCCTATCGGATCGGGCCCGTCACGGTCGCGACGTTCGGCCAGTTGGTGTTCGAGGGACCGCGCGGGGCCGGTCACCTGCTGGTGGGCGCCGGGGCCGATGGTCTGATTCGGATCGGGCGCGAGGCCCGCCCGTACCTGACCGGGGGCGTGAGCGGCGGGTTCCTCGACCTTCGGGCGGGGAGCGGGTTGGCGCTCTGGCACGGCTGGTCGGCGGGCGCCGGGATCGAGATCGTGCGGTTCGCGGGCGTGGCGTTAGGCGCCGAAGCCCGGTACCAGTCCGTTTCCAGGGACCGGGTGTCGGGGGTTTCCGGCGGGATCCGGATCGGGCGCCCGATCGGCACCGGGCTCGGCCGGCGGCCACCCGCCGCCGCCGTACCGCTTGGCACCGCCACTCGCGGAAGCCGGGCCGAGGTGACCACGGCCCTCGCCGCGGCGCTCGAGGCGATGGGAACGCCCTATCAGTGGGGCGGCACGACGCAGAACGGATTCGACTGCTCGGGGCTGATCCAGTACGCATACGCGAAGGCCGGAATCGGCGTTCCACGCCGGAGCACCGATCAGGCCCGGGCCGGCCGGGGCGTCGGCGTGGCCCTGGACGATCTTGCCCCCGGCGACATCCTGGCGTTCGCCGCCGACCGGGGCGGGACCGTGTCCCATGTGGGACCGTACCTGGGGCATGGGCGGTTCATCCACGGGGCGCGTGACGGCGTCGTGGTGAGCAGCCTGAGCTCGGACGACATTACCGGCCGGTGGTGGCTCGACCGTTGGGTCGATTCCCGCCGGCTCATCGACTGAGAGGCAGCATGTCAGAGACCACACCGGCGTCGTCCCGTGTCCGGGTCAAGCGCCACGGAGAGCGCGGCCAGTACGATCGCGCCGCGATCGACGCCATCCTCGACGAGGGATTGGTGGCCCACGTCGGCTTCGTGATGGAGGGGCAGCCCTATGTCATCCCTACGCTCTATGCCCGGTTGGGGGACACCGTGTATTTCCACGGAGCCGCAGCCAACCGGATGCTCGACACCATGGCGGGCGGCGGGCCGGTTTGCATGACGGTGACGCTGCTGGATGGTCTGGTTCTGGCCCGCGCGCACTACAGCCACTCGGCCAACTACCGCTCGGTCGTGGTGCTTGGGACGCCCCGCGAGGTCACCGACCGGGCCGAAAAACTGCGTTCGTTCGAGGTCCTGGTGGATCACGTGGCCCGGGGGCGGTGGGCCGACGCGCGGCAGCCGAACGAGATGGAAATCCGAGTCACCCGGGTGCTCGCCCTGCCGCTGGACGAGGCCTCCGCCAAGGTCCGGACCGGTCCACCCAAGGACGACGCCGAGGACCTCGAACTCCCGGTGTGGGCCGGCGTGGTGCCGCTCCGGATGGTCGCCGATCCGCCGGTGCCGGCGCCGGATCTGACCGCCGGCATACCGACACCGGAGTACGCGGCCCGCTATCGCCGTTAGGCTCTACTGGTCGTGCTTGTGCTCGGCATGGCTGTGGCCGCCCATTTCACTGAGGTCGGCGAGATCGTCCTGGGTGGACTCGTTGGCCAGGTCGATCTTGGGCCATTTGGAGTAGTCGTCCGGGGCAAAGATGCCGGTGATGTGGGCCATCGCGCCTTTCACCAGGGTCTCGCGGGTCGGATTGTTGTAGCTGCCGACCACCCGATATTTCCGCCCGGCCCTGAGCCGGATCCCATCGCCGCCGACACCTGGCAGGCTCCTGGAAATCTTCGTGATCTTCCCGTCGGCCGCCAGCGTCGTGGTAACGCGGGCGATCACCTTGCCGGTGGCAACGTCCTCGAGGCGAACCCCGACGCCGTAGTCGTGAAGATGGCCACTGTAGCCGAGGAGGTGGCCGTCGACCGGCATGGTGAACTCCCAGCCCTTTTCGCTCGGGCCGGGCGGCAGGTCGAAATCGTTGCCGGCGCCGACGGTCAGATTCACATCCATGTAGAGCGGGAGCGCGTTGGTTGGCCGCGGATTCAGGTTTCTGGGGCTATAGGTCAGCTTCACCTTGATCCGGATGCCGTTGAGATCCTTGCCGCTGTCGTTCTGCCAGGCCATGTACATCCCGAGGCGGAGGCCGGCCGACATCGGCACGCCGATGGACGCGGGGACCAGCATGTCCTCGGTTTCCCGCCCGATCCCGAAGATGCGCTCGATCGCGGGATACAGCAGCTGCCGGCGGTCGAAGTTGACGCCGATCAAGTGATGGATCACCCGCCGGTCCACCGGCTTGCCGTTGCTATCTTCGACTTCGACGCCATAGCCCCGAAGCCAGCCGTCGACCGGCCACTCGAACCGGATCAGGGGGGTATCGTGGCCCTGCATCATTTCCATGTCGGCATGCTTCATTCCGGCCGCCATCGAAGGCACGTCGAACGGACCGACCGTAATGGTGACCTCGTGCCTGGCCGAGTCGACCTTCACCGTGGCCTTCGGATCGTCCATGACGAGGGGGGCGGTGCTCAGCACCAAAGTGGCAAGCAGCATCTGACCTTCACCTGATCCCTTCCGTGGGTTGCCCTAACCGCCGTAGACCAGCCAATTTAAAGGGAATGATTAGCTCGAACAACCTTTGGCGGGCAGGGGCCCTCTCCGGGCTCCTGATGGCGGTCGCTACACCCGCGGCCGCCCAGATCAAGCTCTTTCCCATGGTGGACCCGTTCGAGTATCCGATCGGGAGTATCCGCGTGGCCGGGATCGTCGGACGGGTGGTCAACGTCACCCGCGGCGAGACCCGATTCGGGCCCGAGCGGGAGGCGGATGTCTCGGTCGGGGAGAACCTGCCGGTGCTCGGCTTCGGGGGCGGAGGCGGCCGGCCGTCCTTTCTGGGCCTCACGATGCGGGTGGGCGGCCGTTTCTCGCTCGACGATCCGAAGAGTTCCCTGATCGGCAATGACTGGGTGGTCGGCATCCATGGGGTGGTTGATCGGGGGCCGTGGCGACTGGCAGCCGAGATCTACCACGAGAGCAGTCACCTGGGCGACGAATACGCCGAAACGTTCCAGGCTCGACGGATCGATTGGACCCGCGAGGTGGCGAGCCTTTGGGTTCGGCGCTGGGCCGGCCCCCTCCAGGTCACGGTGATGGGCTCCTGGACCCTGATCGACGAGTTGCCGCTCCGCCGCGGTGCCTTCGGTCTCGGGGCCGACTACCATGGCAACCTGGCCACCTGGCTTGGCGCCCGGGTGCGCCCGTACGCGGGCGTGTACGGGGAATCGGTCCAATATGCGGGATGGAAGGTCACCACCACGGCTCGGGCGGGGATCGAACTCGACGGCTCCGGCCGCCGGATCGCGGTCGGGGCCGTGTTCCTGAACGGCCTCTCCAACCAGCGGCAGTTCTATGATCGCGAGAGCCGATTCTTCGGATTCGAGTTGCGGTTCGGTTTCTGACGGAGGTTGGTGCCGCAGCGTCACTTGGCTAGATTTGCCCCGGTAGGTTTCCGAGTCCAACCCGAACCACTCGCGACCGATACTCCAGGCTCTATGCTGAACAAGATCACCGTCGTCGGGGCCGGCAACGTGGGGGCAACTGCCGCCCAGCGCCTGGCCGAGAAGAATCTCGCCCGTACCGTCGTGATGGTGGACGTGGTCGAGGGCGTCCCGCAGGGCAAGGCGCTCGACCAGTGGCAGTCCGGCCCGGTTGAAGGCTATGACACCCGGGTCTACGGGACCAACGACTACGAGATGGCCCGCGACTCCGAAATCTTCGTCGTTACCGCCGGCATCGCGCGGAAGCCGGGAATGAGCCGCGACGACCTCGTAAAGACCAACGCGGGGATCGTCAAGACGGTGTCGGAGCAAATCGCGAAGGTCGCGCCGGAATCGATCATCATCGTGGTGTCGAACCCACTCGACGTGATGTGCTACGTGGCGATGAAGGCGAGCGGCTTCCCGCGCGAACGGGTCATCGGGATGGCGGGGGTGCTCGACACCGCGCGGTACCGGATGTTCCTGGCCGAGGCGGCCGAGGTGTCGGTCGAGGACATCCAGGCCATGGTCCTCGGCGGCCACGGCGACTCGATGGTGCCGCTGATCTCCTACACCAGCGTGTCGGGGATCCCGATCTCCCAGTTGATTCCGAAAGACAAGCTCGACGCGATCGTGGCCCGGACCAAGAACGGCGGGGCCGAGATCGTGGCGCACCTCAAGACCGGGTCGGCCTACTACGCCCCGAGCGCCGCGGCGGTCCAGATGGTCGAGGCGATCGTGCACGACAAGAAGCGGATTCTGCCGTGTTCCGCCTGGATGCAGGGCGAATACGGGCTCAGGGACGTCTATTGTGGCGTCCCCTGCAAGCTCGGCCGGAACGGCCTCGAACGGATCATCGAGGTGAGCCTGACCGAGCAGGAACGGAAGGACCTCATCGCCTCCGCCGAGGCCGTTCGGTCAGTCCAGGCGATCGTCGGCATCTGATGACGGGGGCGGCCCCGGCAGCGATGGTCTCGGGCAATTGGGTCGCTCGATTCTACGGGTCGACCGTCGGGCGGAAGATCGTGATGGCGGTGACCGGGATCGTTCTGGTCGGGTTCATCGCGATCCACATGAGCGGGAACCTGCTGGTCCATCGCGGCGCGGATGCGATGAATCACTACGCGGCGTTTCTCAAGAGCCAGGCGCCGCTGCTCTGGGGCACCCGGATCGTGGTGGCGCTGGCGTTGGTGCTCCATATCCACTCGGCACTGACGCTGACCCGGCGGGCCGCCGCGGCCCGTCCCGACCGGTACGCGCGCCTGACCCCTCAGGTCTCGACCTGGTCGGCCCGGCTGATGCGGGTGAGCGGGATCCTGCTGGCAGTATTCGTGGTCTTCCACATTCTCCACTTCACCACTGGTACCGTGCTGGCCTCGCAGTTCGTGGAGGGCGAGGCCTATCAGAACGTGGTGCGGAGCTTCTCGATCACCTGGGTCGCGGCCTTCTATCTGATCTCGATGATGGCCCTCGCGATGCACCTCCATCACGGGATCTGGAGCCTGTTTCAGACCCTCGGCGCCAATCACCCGCATCTCGAGGGCGGCAGGAAGAAGCTGGCCTGGCTGCTGTCGGTTGTGATTCCGGCCGGATTCGCGTCGGTGCCGCTGGCGGTCATTGCCGGGATGGCTCGGTAGGGCCATGGAACTGAACGCCAGAATCCCGAGCGGTCCCTTGGAGCAGAAATGGGACCGGCACAAATTCGAACTCAAACTGGTCAACCCGGCCAACAAGCGGAAATACACGGTCATCGTGGTTGGGTCCGGCCTGGCCGGCGCATCCGCCGCGGCATCGCTGGGCGAGCTGGGCTACCAGGTCCGGTGCTTCTGTTTCCAGGACAGCCCGCGACGGGCCCACAGCATTGCCGCGCAGGGCGGGATCAACGCCGCCAAGAACTATCAGAACGATGGCGATAGCGTCTATCGGTTGTTCTACGACACCGTGAAGGGCGGCGACTTCCGCGCCCGTGAGGCGAACGTCTTCCGGCTGGCCCAAGTCAGCGTGGACATCATCGACCAGTGCGTGGCCCAGGGCGTTCCATTTGCCCGCGAGTATGGCGGGCTGCTCGCCAATCGCTCGTTCGGCGGCGCTCAGGTGTCGCGGACCTTCTACGCCCGTGGGCAGACCGGTCAGCAGCTTCTGCTCGGCGCCTACAGCGCGCTGGAGCGCCAGATCGCCGCCGGCACTGTCACGATGTTCCCACGGACCGAAATGCTCGACCTGATCGTGACCGAAGGCCGGGCCGTCGGGATCGTGACCAGAAACCTCATTTCGGGTGCGGTCGAATCACACTTTGCCGACGCCGTGGTGCTGGCGACGGGCGGCTACAGCAACGTGTTCTATCTCTCGACCAATGCCAAAGGGTCGAACGTCACCGCCACCTTTCGCGCCTACAAGCGCGGCGCGGCGTTCGGCAATCCGTGCTACACCCAGATTCACCCTACCTGCATCCCGATGAGCGGCGACTATCAGTCAAAGCTCACCCTGATGAGCGAGTCGCTCCGCAATGACGGCCGGGTCTGGGTCCCCAAGGCCCCCGGCGACAAGCGAGCCCCGGGCGACATTGCCGAGAGCGAACGGGACTACTACCTGGAAAGGAAGTATCCGAGCTTCGGGAACCTCAGTCCCAGAGACATCGCGTCGCGGGCGGCCAAGGAAGTTTGCGACGAGGGCCGCGGCGTGGGCGAAACCGGCCTCGGTGTGTACCTCGACTTTGCGGATGCGATCAACCGGGTGGGTGAGGACAAGATCCGGGAGCGCTACGGCAACCTGTTCGACATGTATGAACGGATCACGGGCGAGAACCCCTACCGGCTTCCGATGCGGATCTTCCCCGCCGTGCACTACACGATGGGCGGACTGTGGGTGGACTACAACCTGATGAGTACCATTCCGGGCCTCTTCGTGCTCGGCGAAGCCAACTTCTCCGACCACGGCGCCAATCGGCTCGGCGCCAGCGCCCTGATGCAGGGCCTCGCCGACGGATACTTCGTGATTCCGTACACCATCGGCAACTATCTCGCCCAGGTAAAACCGGGCTCGTGGCGAGCCGATTCGGCCGAAGCCAGGGCCACCGAATCGGAAACCGCCGAGCGCACCGCGAGGCTGCTTTCGATCAACGGCACCAGGAGCGTCGACTCGTTCCACCGCGAGCTAGGCCGGATCATGTGGGATGACTGCGGCATGGCCCGGAGCGCCATCGGGCTCACCGACGCACTGAAGCGTATTCCGGAGCTGCGGGCCGAATTCTGGCGGTCGGTTCGAGTCCTCGGCAAAGGCGAGCAGTTCAACCAGAGTCTCGAGAAGGCGGGGCGGGTGGCCGACTTCCTCGAGTTCGGCGAACTGATGTGCCGGGACGCGCTCCATCGAGAGGAGTCCTGCGGCGGTCACTTCCGGACCGAGCATCAGACCGCGGACGGTGAGGCCAAACGGGATGACGGCAAGTTCTGTTACGTGGCCGCTTGGGAGTATCGCGGGGATGACCGCGATCCCATACTGCACCGGGAGTCGCTTGCCTTCGACAACGTGAAGCTGGCGACCCGGAGCTACAAGTAGACCCGCGATGCGAATTACCCTCAAGGTGTGGCGGCAGACGGGCCCCAAGGCGCCCGGTCGGTTCGAGACCTATCAGGCCGACCAGGTCAGCCCGGGCATGTCGTTCCTCGAAATGTTGGACGTGGTCAACGAAGATCTGATCGGCCGGAGCCAGGAGCCGATCGCCTTCGATCACGACTGCCGGGAAGGGATCTGCGGAAGCTGCAGCATGGTGATCAACGGAATGCCCCACGGGCCTAACCGTGCCACCACGACCTGCCAGCTGCATATGCGGTCGTTCCGGGACGGCGACCGGATCACGGTCGAGCCGTTCCGCGCCAAGGCGTTTCCGGTGGTCCGGGACCTCGCGGTCGACCGTTCCGCGCTCGACCGGGTGATCCAGGCCGGGGGATTCGTCGGGGTCGCCACCGGCAATGCCCCGGATGCCAATGCCACCCCGATCGCCAAGCCGGCCGTCGATCGGGCGATGGACGCGGCCCAGTGCATCGGCTGCGGCGCCTGCGTGGCGGCCTGTCCCAACGCCAGTGCCATGCTCTTCACCGCGGCCAAGGTAAGCCATCTCGCCCTGTTGCCGCAGGGCCAGCCGGAGCGTTACCGGCGGGTCCTTGCCATGGTGACCCAGATGGACATCGAGGGTTTCGGCGGGTGTACCAACTTCGGCGAGTGCCAGGAGGCGTGCCCCAAGGAAATCGGCGTCTGGACCATCGCCCGGCTCAATGCCGACTTCCTCAAGGGATCCCTCACGGCCCGAGACGAGCAGCACGGGGGCGAGGCTGGCTGATTCCAGGTTGCGTCGGGGGCTGGCCCGGTTGGCGGTCGCCGTGGGCGCGGCGGGGATGGCCGCGTGCACCACCGGAGGCACGCAGCCCGAACCGCCCGCCGCGGCGCTCGCCGTCGTGGGTGGGAATTCGCAGAAGAGCCTGGCCGGAGCCGATCTGCCGGTCTCGCTTGCCGTGAGGCTGACGCTGGCCGGGAGCCCCGAGGCCGGCAAGGCGGTCACCTGGACCGCCACTGCCGGCGGCGCGACCATCCTCCGCCAGACGCCGACCGATGCCGCCGGCATCTCCACCGCCGACGTTCGGCTCGGCCCGGCCGGTGCACAAACCATTCGGGCGACGGTCGACACCGCGAGCGCTTTCTTCGCGCTGACCGGTCTTGCCGTCAGTACCAACCCTGTGCTGGTTGGCGAAGTCCCGATCCCGCCGCAGTATGGCATCCACGATACCTACGTCCGGGCTGGCATTGCGTTCGTGTGCGCCTGGAACACCGGTGTCATCATCTATGATGTGGGCGACGGACGGAGGGGCGGTTCGCCCTCCAATCCGATCGAGATCGGGCGCATCCTCACGAACGACAACGGCGTGCCGGGGGGCGCCGCGGTTCACAACGCCTGGTGGTTTCACAACCCGGTCACCGGTCAGAAGAAATACCTGTTCGTGGGCCAGGAGGGCCCGGCCACGCTGTTCTCGTCGGCCTCCGGCGATCTCCACGTGGTGGACGTCTCCGATCTATCCCATCCGACCGAGGTCGGCTCGCTCAAGATTCCCGGCGCCGGGGTCCACAACCTTTGGATGGACGAAGCGGGCCAGGTGCTGTATGCCGCCTACTACAACGCCGGCGTGGTTGCGCTCGATGTGTCGGGCACGCTGCCGGCTGATCTGACCTCGCGGATCATCTCGCACGTGACGCCCGGCGGCCCCGACAACACCTTTGTCTGGGGCGTGATGCTTGCCAACGGCGCGCTGTGGGTGAGCGACATCATGAGCGGGTTCTGGAAACTCGATCCGACCACGCTGGCAACGCTGGGAGGCGGGAACAACGTTCCCGAAAGGTGGGGGTCGGATCTCTGGGTCCAAGGCCAGTACGCGTACTCGGGCACCTGGGGCGGTTTCCCGCGGAACGGCACCGGCTACGGTGATGTCGTGAAGATCTGGCAGTTGACCGGCGCCGGGCCGGTCCTCGCGGATTCCATCCGGTTCGAGGGCATTCGGACCGTGTCCGACCTGGAAGTGAGCGAGGACGGGAAGTTGCTGGTGGTCACGACAGAGCGGTTGACGGCTCCCGGGCTCTCGGTCTTCGAACTCACCAACCCCGCCAAGCCGGCGCAGGGGGGCTCGATTGTGGTGCCGACCGGGCTGCATTCGGGGTCGCTGGCGCGGATCGGCGGGCGGCTCTATGTGTTCGCGGCCAAGAACCCGCCCGGCCCGGCGCTGCAGGTCTACGACATTACCCGCTAGTTCAGCACCTTGAAGGTGCCCCGCGCCACCAGCTTCTCGCCATAACGACAGTCAGCCCGATACGTCCCGGCCTTCCACGTGCCTGAATTGGCCGCTCCCCAGCCGGATTCGTTGTACCAGTTCTTCGCCTCGGCAATGATCCGATTGCTGAGGGTAAAATTGGCCACCACGCCTTCACCGGCATCGAAGATCGTGCAGTTGAGCGGCACGTACAGGGCGCGGCGCGGCGGTTCGAGTTGGAGATACACCTCGGTGTAGACGTATCGCGTTTGCGCCGCCACGAACGATTTGGTGTATCGGCGGCTGGTGAACGGGGCAGGCTGGCTACCGTCCTCGAAGAACCGAATGCTCGTTGGCGTGAGGCGAGCCCTGAAATCACTTCCCTCGGTCTTTTCCCGGAATTCGAACGCGGCAAGGGTGGTATCGGAGCGAAGGAAGACACGCGAGGCAGTGAAGAGCACTGCCGCAAGGCCGACGACCAGGGCCGAACGCGTCAACGTTTTGGCCAGGCCAAGACCGGGCTTCGGCAGTTTGAAGTGGAAGCCGCTCTCCGTCGCCTGCACCGCCGGCCGGGGCTTGGACACCGGAGCCACCCCGAACTCGGTCGGTGCCGGGC
>JAYUZK010000003.1:0-3490 GCA_043751835.1 Gemmatimonadota bacterium
AACGGCCACGCGATTCTCCTCCGAAACCCGCACCTTGCCTGGGACGCCGGCTACTACGAAGCCCATCTCGTCGTTCCGGGCCAGCTCGATTTCTACGGCGACTTCCGGATCGGCGGGGCCTTTGCCGTCGTTGGCGGCTTCAACCACGACCTCGGCTGGGCCACCACCAACAACGCCGTCGACACCGACGAGCTCTACCGGATCCCGCTGGCGCGGGGCCGCCAGGATCGCATCGTGCTCGACGGCCGGCCGGTTCCACTCACCCGATCCAGGATCACCGTCCCGTTCCGGACCGGTAGCGGCACCGGCACCGAGACGCGAGAGGTCTGGTCCTCCCCCTTCGGCCCGGTGGTCGACCGGCGGAACGGCCAGGCCTTCATCTTGAAGGCGGCGGGCGTCGGTGAGTACCGCGGCGGCGAACAATTCCTCCGGATGATGCGGGCCCGCTCATTCGCCGAGTGGGAAAGCGCGATGAAGCTGCGGGCGCGGATCACCTCGAACCTCACCTACGCCGACCGCGCCGGGAACATCTTCTATGTCTGGAACGGGGCTCTGCCCGCCCTGCCTCACCCGCCCGGCGGAGACTCGACCATCATTCCGGTTCGGTCCACTCGGCAGATGTGGCAACACCTCGTCCCGTGGGATTCGCTGCCCCAGATCAAGAACCCGCCCGGCGGGTATCTCCACAACGAGAACGACTCGCCCCATTTCGCCTCACTCGAGGCGCCCCTCGATCCCGCCCGGTTGCCGGCCAATGTCGAGCCACCGAGCCTCGGGCTGAGAGGCCAGCATGCTCTCGACCTGATTCGCTACCCCGAGGACCGCTTCTCCCTCGAGGACGTGGTTCGGCTCAAGCACAGCTATCGGATGCTGCTGGCCGAGCGGATCCTGCCCGAGTTACTGGCCGCCGCGGGGCACCAGGTCCCGGCGCCGCCGGCTGACGCGGTGGCGGTACTCCGGAACTGGGACCGGACGACAGGGCCCACCTCGCGCGGCGGCGTTCTCTTCGAGACGTGGTGGCGCGAGTACCAGGCCAAGGTCAAGGTACCGTTCGCCCTGCCCTGGTCGATCGGGGCGCCGACCACGACGCCGAGCGGCCTCGCTGATCCAGCGGAGGCGGTGGCGCTGATCCGAACCGCGGCGGATTCGGTCCGGCGCCGGTTTGGCCGGATCGACGTGGCGTGGGGCGAGGCACATCGGGTCCGGATCGGCGGCCGCGATCTTCCGGTCGGCGGGTGTCGAGGCGACCTCGGATGCTTCCGGGTGCTCTGGTACCGCGATGAGCCCGATGGCAAGCTGGCGGCGCAGGGCGGTGACGGTTGGGTGTTGGCAGTCGAGTTCGGCGATGTTCCGCGGGCCTACTCGGTTCTGGCCTACGGCGAGAGCAACCGGCCCGACTCTCCCTGGTTCGGCGACCAGGCCGAACGATTCGCCACGGGTGATTTCAAATCGGTGGCGCTCGATCGGGCCGAGGTCGAGCGTCGAGCGGTCCGGCGCTATCACGCGGGAGCGGGTACCCGATGACGAGATCCTCGCACGCCGCGTTGGTGACCATCCTGGGTCTGGCCGGATGTGGCGGTCACGGCGGATCAAACCGGCGCCGACTACATCCCGGGTCCGCCGAAGCGCTCACAAACCGCTGACGATTTCGAAGGGGCAAGCCATGGAACGAAGACAGTTTGTCGCCACCCTCGGCGCCGCCTCGACCCTCGGGCTTCGGTTCAAGCAGCCGACGCTGGTCCTCGTGAACGGCAACATCGTCACCATGGACCCGGCTCGCCCCCGGGTTCAGGCCGTGGCGATCTGGGAGGGCCGGTTCCTGGCCGTCGGCACCAACGCCGAGGTGAGCCGGCTGGCGGGGCCGCTGACCCGGAAGGTCGATCTCGGGCACCGGACCGTGGTGCCCGGTTTCATCGACGCCCATTCCCACCCGGCCAGCTCGGGCCTGATGCATCTCACCCAGATCGACTGCGATCTTCGCTCGATCGACGCCATCCAGGCTGCCGTCCGGGAGCGGGCCGCCAAAACGCCGCCCGGCGAGTGGATCGTCGGCTTCAAATACGACGACACCAAGACGAAGGAGGGCCGAGCCCTCCTCAAGGCCGATCTCGACCAGGCGGCGCCGAACCATCCGGTGCTGATCGAGCACCGGGGCGGCCATACCGCGTATCTCAACTCGCTCGCGTTCGAGAAAGCCGGCATCACGGCTGCCACCCCGGATCCGAAGGGCGGCAAGATCGATCGGGACGCCTCCGGCGGGCCTGCCGGGCGATTGGCGGAGAAGGCGGTCGATCTGGCCAATCGATTGATCCCAGTGCGCGAAACGCCGGCCGACCGCCAGGCGGGCGTCAAGCTCATTTCCAGGATGCTGGCCAAGACCGGCATCACCTCGGTCCACGACGCCAGCGCGTCGATCGCCGACTTCCGCGCCTACCAGGATGCCCGCGCCGCCGGCGAACTCGGCACCCGGACCTACTCCCTGATCTTTGCCGCCGAGATCGATCAAGTCATTGCCGCCGGGATGCGCCAGGGCATGGGCGACGAGTGGGTCCGGCTCGGCGGCATGAAGACCATCTGCGACGGATCGATTTCCGAGCGGACCGCCCGGCTCTCGGAGCCTTACATCGGCCGGCCTGACGACTACGGCATCCTGGTGAATGACGCCGAGGCGCTCTGGCCGGATCTGGTGAAGGCGCACCGGGCCGGCCTCCAGATCGGGGTCCACTCCAACGGCGATGTCGGAATCGGCATCGTGGTCGGCCTCTATGAGCGGCTCCAGCGAGAGTATCCTCGGCACGATCCGCGGTTCCGGCTCGAGCACTGCACCGTCATCACCGACGACCTGGTGAAACGGATCAAGGCCCTCGGCGCCATCCCGACCCCGTTCTCGACTTACGTCTATTGGCACGGCGAGAAGATGAAGGAATACGGCGCCGAACGGCTCGACCGGATGTTTGCCCTTCGGAGTTTTCTCGACGCGGGAATCCGGCCCACCTTCGCGTCCGACTACCCGCCCGGCCCGTTCGAACCGATGATGGGCCTGCAGTCGATGGTCACCCGGACCGACATGAAGGGAACCGTCTGGGGCCCGAAGCAGCGCATTACCATCGACGAGGCGATCCGGGTCGCCACGCTGCACGGGGCCTACGCCTCGTACGAAGAAGACCAGAAAGGGTCGATCGAAGCCGGCAAGCTGGCCGACCTCGTTGTGCTGGGGCGGGATCCCTACCGGGAACCGCCATCCTCACTGGTGTCGATCCCGATCGAACGCACCATGGTGGGTGGTCGCTGGGTCTACGAGAGTTGAATGTCTCGCCTTAGCCGCCTCGCGCTGCTGGCGGTCGGCCTGGCGCTGGCCGTCTTCGTCATCTGGCAAAGCGGGCCCGCCGCGCTCTGGGCCGGCGTGAGAGCCACCTGGTGGGTGATCCCGATTGTCGTCCTGCTGTGGGGCGCCGCCTACCTGGGCAATACCATCGCGTGGCGTCTCCTC
>JAYUZK010000004.1:0-7192 GCA_043751835.1 Gemmatimonadota bacterium
CTGACCCATCCGTGGTCCGGCAACGTGGTCGATCTCTGCCCGGTGGGTTCGCTCATCTCGAAAGATTTCCTCCATAAGGCGCGGGCCTGGGATCTCGACAAGACGGCCAGCATTTGCCCCGGCTGTACCCAGGGCTGCAACACCATGATCGACACCCGGGACGACATCGTAGTCCGGCTCCGGCCCCGACCCAACCTCGAGGTGAATCGCCACTTCATCTGCGACACCGGTCGGGCCGACTACCGGTGGATGAACCGCGGTGATCGGATCGAGGCACCCTTGGTGCGCGAGGGCAGCAAACTCGTACCCACCGATTGGGGGCATGCATTGGCTCGGCTGGCGGAACTGGCCCGGACGGCCAAGTCGGTGGTGATCCTCGCGTCCGGCCGGGCCTCGACCGAATCGCTTGGCTTCGTCCGGCGGCTGGTTGATCGTGCCGCGGTGACCGCGGCCGTGAAAGTGCCCCTGGGTGACGAGGCGCCGCTTGCCGGCGTGCCGAATTTGGCGCTCCGAAAGGAGCGGATCCCGAACCTCGATGGCGCCCGCCTGGTCGGCTACGCCGCCGATTGGACGACAGCCGTGGGCGCGACATCCGGCGCCGACCTCGTCATCGTGCTCGACGCCGACCTCGATGACGCCGAGGCTGGCTCACTGGCAAAGTCGAAGGCCTCGGTTGTGATCGGAACCGTGGATGACGACCGTTTCCACGGGGCGCACCTCCTCCTCCCGACCACGAACATGGCCGAGGAGAACGGGACCTATGTGAACCGCGACCACCGGGTTCAGCGGTATTACCAGGCCAAGGCCGCGCCCGGGATGGCCCAGCCTGCCTGGTGGATCGCTGCCGAAGCCGGTCATCTGGCGACCGGCGCGGCCGTCCCGGCCACGGCGGCCGACGCCTTCGTCGCGTTGTCGGGATCGATTCCGGCCCTCGGTGGCCTGACCTATTCCGATCTGGGGCACACCGGCCGCCTTGCCTCGCCGGCAACCACGGGGGCAGGCCGATGACGCCGGAACTGAAGGGGTTTCTTCTGCTGGCCGTCATCAAGATGCTGGTGGTGTTCACGGTGGTGCTGGTGGGAGTAGCCCTGCTGACGCTGATGGAACGGAAGGTCTCGGCCTGGATGCAGAACCGGCGGGGCCCGAATCGGGTCGGATGGGCCGGCCTGCTTCAACCGGCCGCCGACGGCGTCAAGAACATTGTGAAGGAAGAGACCTTCCCGGCGGAGGCCAACACCGCGCTGTTCATCCTCGCCCCGGCGATGATGTTCATTCCGGCGATGTGTCTTGCGGCGGTGATTCCGTGGGCGGCACCGCTTCCGGTCAATTTCGACTGGCACCTCCCCCTGATCGGGTACCTCACCCATCATGGCCCGATGTCGATGGCGGTGGCGGATCTCCCGATCGGTTTCCTGTTCGTCCTCGCGGTGAGCTCGCTCAGCGTCTACGGAATCGCCATCGCCGGCTGGTCGTCGAACAGCAAATACAGCCTTCTCGGAGGCCTCCGGTCGAGCGCCCAGATGATTTCCTACGAGGTCGCGATGGGGATGAGCCTGGTGCCCATCCTCCTGCTCACCGGCAATTCGACCTTTACCGAGGTGATCCGGGCCCAGCAGCAGGGGATCTGGTTTGTCGGCTCGCTGACGTTGTCGTTCTTCATCTTCCTGGTCGCGGGATTCGCCGAAACCAACCGACTGCCGTTCGACCTGCCTGAAGCCGAGTCCGAGCTCGTCGCCGGGTACCATACCGAATACAGCGCGATGAAGTTCTCGCTCTTCATGATCGGCGAGTATGCCAACATGGTTACGGTCTCCGCCATGCTGGCGACGCTGTTCTTCGGCGGCTGGGACCTCCCGGGTCGGTGGGATGAAAACGGCACGATCCTGGCCACGGTGCTGACCGGCGCCGCGATGTTCCTCAAGACCTTCTTCTTCCTCTTCTTCTTCATGTGGATCCGGTGGTCGCTGCCCCGGTTCCGGTACGACCAACTGATGGCCTTGGGCTGGAAATTCCTGATTCCCCTGGCCCTGACATATATCATGGTCGTCTCGGTGACCCTTTGGGGGATCGAGAGCGTTGCCGGGATCACCAGCCCCAAGATCCGTGGCTTCATCCTGCTCGGCTTGAACGTGGTAGCCTGCTACGTCGTCTTCTTCATTCTCGACCGGGGTCGGCTCCTGTCGGGTTCGTCCCGCCGGCAGGTGGCGGCGGGAGCGAGGGGGTAAATCGATGGCGATCGGCGTCAAGGTCATGAAGCGCCCGGACCGCGAAACCAGCTACGTTCGGGCCGCGCTGAAGGGCATGGCGCTCACCTTCAAGCACATGTTCCAGCCGAAGGTGACGATGCAGTACCCCGAGGAGCGGAGCACCGCCGACGACCGCGGTAGCTACTCCATCGCGCCCCGCTGGCGGGGCACCCACCGGATGATGGCCGATGAGCAGGGGCGTACGAAGTGCGTCGCCTGCGGCCTCTGTCCCCAGATCTGCCCGGCCAACTGCATCAAGCTGGTGCCGGGTGAGGATGAGGAAGGGAACCGGTACCCGCTGATCTACGAGATCGACGAGTTCCGGTGCGTCTTCTGCGGCTATTGCCAGGAAGTCTGCCCTGAGGAAGCGATCCACGTCGGCGTCCACTTCGAGAACGCTGAGTACAGCCGCGACCGTTTCGTCTACGACCTCGAGCGGCTCACCTCCCAGACCCATCCGGTCTCGACCCTCTGGGACCCGGCCGACCCGCGAGGTCAATGATGGCGGAGATCGTATTCTACGTTCTGGCCGGTGCGGCGGTGCTGTCCGCGCTGCTCTGCATCACCCAGAAGAACCCCGTCCCCTCGGCGCTCTGGCTCGTTTCCACGATGTTCGCCTTGGCCGGCATCTACGTGCTCCTCAACGCCCAGTTCATCGCGGCGATGCAGGTTCTGGTCTATGCCGGCGCCGTGATGGTGCTCTTCCTCTTCGTGATCATGCTGCTGAACCTCGGCCGGACCGACCAGGCCGACATGAAAAAGGGGCCGGTGATCTTGGTGGCCGTGCTGCTCGGGGCCGGCATCGTGGCGGCCCTGGTGGCTACGCGGGACACGTCGGTGGCTGGTCTGGTCGCCCGCCTTGCCGGGCCGGTACCCGCCGCGAGCCCTCTCGACCTCGTGGGGGGCGGTCCGGTCCAGTCGGAAGCGGCCTTCAACAATGCCATCGGGTCGATCGCCAAGCCGATGTTCCAGACCTACCTCGTGCCGTTCGAAATGACGTCGATTCTCCTCTTGGCCGCAGCGGTTGGAGCGGTCGTCCTCGCGAAACGGAAGCTCTAGCATGCTGCTCGGACCTTCCCTCGTTCTTTCGGCGATCCTCTTCTCGATCGGGGTCGTCGGCGTGATGATCCGCCGCAACGCGATCATCCTGTTCATGTGCGTGGAACTGATGCTGAACGCCGTGAATCTGTCGTTCGTGGCCTTCTCGACCGCTCACGGATTTGGTGGCCAGGTCATGGTCTTCTTCGTGATGACGGTGGCCGCCGCCGAGGCGGCCGTCGGCCTGGCGATCATCCTGGCCATCTTCCGGCACACCAAGTCGGTCGACCTCAAGAACATCAACCTGCTGCAGGGCTGATGAATCCCTCCTGGATTTGGCTTACCATCGCCCTCCCCTTCGCCGGCTTTCTGGTGAACGGCACGCTGGCGCTGGTCAAGCCGGACGCAAAACGGGCGGTATCGCTGGTCGGGCCCGGAGTGCTGCTGGCCGCGTTCGCGGTGGCCGCGTCGATCTTCGCCGGCCTGTGGACCCACCCGCCTGACGAGCCGATCATCGTGCCGCTGTGGGCCTGGATTGGCGCCGGCGCGCTCAAGGTGAATTTCTCGCTTCAGCTCGATCAACTCTCCGCCGTGATGCTGATGGTGGTAACGGGCGTCGGCAGCCTGATTCATCTCTTCAGCGTCGGCTACATGCACGACGACGCGGGGTTCGCGCGGTTCTTTGCGTACCTCAATCTCTTCATCGCCTTCATGCTGATCCTGATCCTCGGATCGAGCCTTCCGGTGCTCTTCGTCGGCTGGGAAGGGGTCGGGCTCTGCTCCTATCTGCTGATCGGCTTCTGGTACCAGGAAAAGGCCAACGCCGATGCCGGCAAGAAGGCCTTCATCGTGAACCGGATCGGTGACTTCGGTGTGATGATTGCGATGTTCCTGCTCTTCTGGAGCCTCGGCTCGCTCGAATTCACCGACATTGTCCAGTATGCCCCGAGGGCCTTTGCGGCCGGCGGCACCCTGATCACCCTGATCACCCTGTTCCTGTTCCTCGGCTGCGTCGGCAAGTCGGCCCAGATCCCGCTCTACGTCTGGCTTCCGGACGCCATGGCCGGCCCGACCCCGGTTTCCGCCCTGATCCACGCGGCCACGATGGTGACCGCGGGCGTGTATCTCGTGGCCCGGACCAGCGTGCTCTTTGCAATGGCGCCGTTCTCGAGTGCGGTCGTGGCCGGGATTGGCGCCACCACCGCCCTGTTCGCCGCGTCGATCGGTCTCAGGCAGTACGACATCAAGAAGGTCCTGGCCTACTCGACCGTCTCCCAGCTTGGCTACATGTTCCTCGGCGTCGGCTCAGCGGCCTACACCGCGGGCGTGTTCCACCTGGTGACCCACGCCTTCTTCAAGGCGCTTTTGTTCCTCGGCTCGGGCAGCGTGATCCACGCCATGCATCACGCCTACCACGCCACCCACAGCCACGAAGACGCCCAGGACATGCGCAACATGGGCGGCCTGTCGAAGCGGATGCCGGTCACCTACTGGTTGATGCTGCTGGCCACGTTCGCCATTGCCGGGGTGCCGCCGTTCGCCGGCTTCTTCTCCAAAGACGAAATTCTCTCCGCCGCCTTCGGACGCGGGAGTGACAACCCCGTCTACTACGCCTTCTGGGCGTTCGGGGTCGTGGCCGCGCTGATGACGGCGTTCTACATGATGCGGCTCATCGCCATGACGTTCTGGGGCGAGAACCGGACCGGGGCTGCGGAGCAACAGCATCTCCATGAGGCGCCGGCGATCATGACCGGCCCACTGGTAATCCTCGGGATCCTGAGCGTGGTCGGCGGTATCCTCAATCTGCCCGAGTTTGCCAGCAGCATCATGCCGGGTCTTCCTCAAGGCGGCCTCGAGAAATGGCTCGAGCCGGTCCTGGCCCCGGCGGCAAAGCTGATGCCGGTTCATATGCCACACGGCGCCACCGAAACCGCCCTGATTGTCGCCGCCGTGGTGATCGCCGTTGCGGGTCTCCTCGCCGGCCGGCGCGTCACCCTGGCTCGGCCAACCCCCGTCGCCAGGGTGGCGCCGGAGGAGGTCGGGTTTGCCCGCGTGCTCTTCAACAAGTATTACATCGATGAGATCTATCATTCACTCATCGTCCGGCCGCTGGTCGCGATCTCCCGCCTGTTCCTGTGGAAGTTTGTGGACCAGGGGGTCATCGACGGCCTTGGGGTCAACGGGTCGGGCGGGTTGGCGCGGGCGTTGGGGTGGCTCGGCGGCCGGCTCCAGTCCGGGCAGCTCGGCCTCTACGTGATCGTGTTCGTCGCGGGCGCGGTCTGGCTTCTTCACGCTGTGATCCGGTAAGGCGCCATGTCCAACCTTCTCGCCTCGATCAGCTACAACACGTGGATCCTCAACGTGTTGCTGGTCTTCCCGCTGATCGGGGCCGTTGCGGTATTCCTGAGCCCGGCCGCGCTGGCCAGGCGGCTCGCGTTCATGGTCACCGTGGTGGAATTTATCCTGTCCCTTGGGCTCTGGTGGTCGGTCAACACCGCCAATGGGACCATGGAACTATTGCAGACCATTCCGTGGATCCCGCAGTGGGGCATCTCCTACGCGGTCGGTATCGACGCCATATCGCTGACGATGGTGCTCCTCACCACCATGCTGATGCCGCTCTGCGTCATCGGCAGCTACGGCTCCATCACCGAGCGGGAGCCCGGCTACTACGCCCTCCTTCTGGTGCTCACGACGGGCATGATCGGCGTGTTCATCGCGACGGACATGTTCCTGTTCTACGCGTTCTGGGAGGTCATGCTGATCCCGATGTATTTCCTGATCGGGATCTGGGGCGGGAAGAACCGGCTGTACGCCGCGCTCAAGTTCTTCCTCTATACCATGGCCGGCTCGCTCCTGATGCTGGTGGCGATCCTGGTAATGGTCCGGACGGCCGCGGTCATGGGGGCCGGTGAGGTCTCCTTCTCGTACTTCCACCTCCTCCAGTACGCCCAGACGCCCATCATGGGACGGATTGCTCCATGGCTTTTTCTGGCGTTCTTCCTCGCCTTTGCCATCAAGGTGCCGCTGTTCCCGTTCCACACCTGGCTCCCGGACGCCCACGTCGAGGCGCCGACGGCGGTCAGCGTGATCCTGGCGAGCGTCCTGCTCAAGATGGGAACCTATGGGTTCATCCGGTTTGCCATTCCGTTCTTTCCCGGCGTGGCGTTCAGTTCGATGGTGACCAACACCGTCGTGGCGCTCGCCGTGATCGGTATCGTCTACGGTGCCCTGGTGGCGATGGTCCAGCCCGACATCAAGAAACTGGTGGCCTATTCCTCCGTCAGCCATCTCGGCTTTGCGGTATTGGGCATTTGGGCGGCCACGATCCAGGGCGTCCAGGGGGCCTTGATGGTGATGATCGGGCACGGCTTCTCGACCGGTGCCCTTTTCTTCCTGATCGGCATGCTCTACGAGCGGCGCCATACCCGCGAGATCAGCGCTTACGGGGGAATCGCCCGGGTGGTGCCCTTCTTCAGCCTGATCCTGACGGTCGTCGCCCTCGCCTCGATCGGCCTGCCCGGACTGAATGGGTTCGTCGGCGAGTTTCTGGTCCTGATCGGCAGCTTCCGCGGGCATCCATACGCAACCGGAATCGCCACCACCGGCGTGATCCTCGCGGCCGCCTATCTCCTCTGGGCGCTCCAGCGGATCATCTTCAACCGGCTCGACAAGCCCGACAACGAAACGATTCCCGATTTGACGGGCCGCGAACTGGCCGTCCTCATCCCGCTGCTCATCGGCATCGTCTGGATGGGGGTCTATCCCAAGCCGGTTCTCGATCGCCTCGAGCCGGCCGCACGGCGCTACATCCTGATCACCAAGGGGCTTGCCGTTCCGGGTGAGGAGATCATTCGCACCAAGGGGGCGTCCCAATGAACGGCATCGATCTCCACACCCCCTCCGGT
>JAYUZK010000005.1:0-4718 GCA_043751835.1 Gemmatimonadota bacterium
TCTTCGGCGCGCCGCTCGAGTTCCAGGAAACGATCTGGGAGGAGCTGGTGGCCAAGTGGGCCCGGTTCGGCCGAAAGATCTCGGAATCGAACCGCTGCCAGGCCGAGGTGCCCCGGGGGGCGACCGTCCTGCCTAACAAGCGGGGCACCGCGCCGGGGCTGTGGCTCACGGGCCCGCTGGGTGAGGTGGTGATGCTTCCGGGTGTGCCGTCGGAGATGAAGGGCCTTCTTCGGGAAGAGGTGATCCCGCGTTTGCGGGCCCGCACGGGCGGGAAGGCGATCACCTCTCGGGTGCTCAGAACCACGGGGATTCCCGAATCGACGCTGGCGGAGCGGCTTGCCGAGGTGGAGGACGGTCTGCCGCCGCTCTCACTGGCCTATTTGCCGGGGATCGAAGGGGTCGATCTCCGGCTCACCGCCTGGGACATGACGGCCGAGGCGGCCGGCCCGCTGCTCGACCGGGCGGCGGCCGCGATCCGTGGGGTGACTGGCGACCACTGCTACGGAACCGGTGACGACGATCTGGCCGCGGTGTTGCTCGACCGGCTCCGAGCGGACGGACTCACACTGGCGGTGGCTGAGTCCTGCACCGGCGGGATGGTCGGGGAGCGGCTCACCAACGTTCCGGGAAGTTCCGACGTGTTCCTGGGCGGGGTGATCGCCTATGCCAACGACCTCAAGACCAGCCTCCTCGATGTCGACCCGGCGACCGTGGCGGAGCATGGGGCCGTGAGCGCGGCCGTGGTGACGGAGATGGTGGCCGGGGTGGTGCGCCGGACCGGGGCCGACCTCGCGGTCGCGGTGACCGGGGTGGCCGGCCCCGGCGGCGGGAGCGACGAGAAGCCGGTGGGGACGGTCTGGTTCGGCTTTTCGGCCCGCGGCACGGGGGACGCCATCCGGGTGGGGTTTCCCGGCACCCGGGCCGACATCCGGGGCCGGGCCTCGCAGTTTGCCCTCCATGGGCTTTGGCGCCGGGCCCTGGGTTCCTGAGGCCGGCCCAACCCTTTTCCGGGGCTCCCGCCGGTGCGAAATTGACAGCGAAACCGCGAATGACTCCAACCGACCTAGCCATCGAGCCCGAGCCGTGAACGACGAACGTCCTTTCGATGAAGATGCCTGGCTCGAACCGAGCCAGACCGATGGCTCCCAGGCGGGCGGGTCGGCGCCGCTGGCGGAGCCGGCGGAGAGCGCGATCCGGCGGCTTCAGGATCAGCTCGCCGAGGCCAACGATCGCTACCTCCGGCTGGCTGCGGACCACGACAACTTCCGGAAGCGGGTGGCTCGGGAGCGCATCGAGCTGGCGGACAAGGCACAGGCGGCCTTCGTCATCCGGCTGCTCGACGTCCTGGACGACCTCGACCGGTTGGCGGCGACCGACCCGGAGGGCCCGGTGGTCGCGGTTCGGCAGGCGGTGGACATGGTGGACCGGAAGCTCCGCAAGGAGCTGGAGCTGGCCGGCCTCGAGCGGCTCGATCCCGCAGGGCTCCGGTTCGACCCGGCGGTCGCGGAGGCCGTCTCCGTCGTCGTCCCCCCGACGCCCGAACAGGATCACCAGGTCAGCGCGACCTTCCAGGTGGGCTACCGCTTCAAGGGCTCCCTGGTGCGGCCGGCCCGGGTCCAGGTCTACTCGGCGGAAGGCCAGGCCTGATCGTGGCCTCGAAGGATTTCTATCAGTTGCTGGGCGTTCCGGACAGCGCCAAGCCGGAGGAGATCAAGAAAGCCTACCGGCGGCTGGCCAAGCAGTATCACCCGGATGCCAACCCGAACAATCCCCAGGCCGGGGAGACCTTCAAGCTGATCGCCGAGGCCCACGGCGTGCTGTCCGATCCCGAGAAGCGGAAGAAGTACGACCAGATGCGAAAGCTCGGGGCGTTCGACTTTCCGTCTCGCGGGGGCCGGTCGTCCGGGGCTGGTTCGCGGGGCGGACCGGGCGAGCAACCGACGGGTACCAGCGAGACCTTCGATTTCGGCGACTTCGGGTCGATGGGCCTCGGCGACATCTTCTCGTCGATCTTCGGGCGCGGGGGGCGGAAGGACCAGCCCCGGGGCGACACCGTCGAGACCGTGGTGGAGATTCCGTTCCGGACCGCGGCGTTAGGCGGCAAGCTCCCGATCGTCCTCCAGATGACCAGCGCCTGCGCCACCTGCGCCGGAAGCGGCGGCGCGCCGGGCGCGTCGGTTGCACCGTGTTCGGAGTGCCAGGGGCGGGGGACGATCTCGTTCGGCCAGGGGGGCTTTGCCGTCAACCGGCCCTGCCCGATGTGCCGCGGCCGCGGGAAGGTGCCGTCGCAGAAGTGCGGGACCTGCGGCGGGGCGGGCGAGGTCCGCGGTGAAAAGACCGTGATGCTGACCGTTCCGCCCGGGACCGACTCGGGCGCCAAGATCCGGCTCCGGGGGCAGGGTGAAGCCCAATCCGGAGGCGAGCCGGGCGATCTGATCGTGACGTTCGAAGTCCAGCCTGACCGATTCTTCCGCCGCGACGGGCTTGATGTCCATTGCGAGGTGCCGGTCAACCTGGCCCAGTCGGTACTGGGCACCCGGATCAAGGTTCGGACCCTCGACGGCAAGAAGGTGGTGCTCAAGATTCCGCCCGGAACCGAACCGGGGAAGAAATTCCGGATCAAGGGGATGGGGATCACGAAGGGCGACCGCCAGGGCGATCAGCTGGTGGAGATCACGGTCAAGATGCCCGAGTCCCTGACGCCCGAGCAGGAAGCCCTCTTCAAACAATTCGCGGATTCGGCGGGCCTCGCCCACTGATCGAGCGTCAGGCCTCGCGACGAACCTCGCCGCGATACTGCTCGATCAAGGCGACGTGAGTGGCCCACTCCGGCTCCCCGAAGGCGGTGCTCCGCTGATGCCATGATCCATCGGCCCACAGCTCCCACGCCTGCCGATTGTCGCGCCACATCGCTTCGAGGAGTTGAAACACGGCTTGGCGGTGGCCCGGGTCACTGATCGGCGCCGCCGATTCGATTCGGCGGTCCAGGTTTCTGGGCATCCAATCCGCCGACGAAATGAACACCTCCGCCTCGCCATCGTTCTGGAAGTACCACGCCCGGGAGTGCTCGAGAAACCGGCCGACGATGCTGATCACCCGGATATGCTCGCTCACGCCGGGGAGTCCCGGCCGGAGCGCGCAGATCCCCCGCACGATCAAGTCAATCCGGACGCCTGCTTGCGAGGCCTCATAGAGCGCGACGATGAGGTCCGGATGGTTACAGGCGTTCATCTTGGCCAGGATCCGGGCCGGGCGGCCGTGCCTGGCGTGATCCGTTTCCCGCCGGATCATCTCCAGCAAGCGGGGCTTCATGCCCGCCGGGGCGACCACCAGCTTGCGATACCCGCTGGGCGCGGCGAAGCCGGTCAGGACATTGAACAGGTCGGTGAGATCGGCTCCGAGATCGGGGTCGGCGGTGAAGAGGCCAAAGTCGGTGTAGACGCGGGCCGTCTTCGGCTGATAGTTGCCGGTACCAATGTGGACGTAGCGCCGAATAATGTCGCCCTCGCGGCGAACCACGAGAATCACCTTGGCGTGGGTCTTCAGACCACTCACCCCATAGCTCACGTGGACGCCGACATCCTCGAACCGCTGGGCCCAGCGGATGTTGTTCTCCTCGTCGAACCGGGCCTGCAGCTCGATCAGCACGGCGACCTGCTTGCCGCGCTCGGCCGCCGCGGTGAGCATCCGGGCGATGTGGGAATCGCCGCCGGTGCGGTAGAGCGTCATCTTGATCGCGAGGACATCTGGGTCCTCGGTGGCGGCCTGGAGGAAGCGCTCGACCGAGGTGGCGAAGCTCTCGTAGGGGTGATGGACGAAGACGTCGCCCTCGCGGATCACCTCGAAGAAGTTCCGGCCCTGAGCCAGCCGTGGCTGCGTCACTGGGGCAAAGGGTGGGTCGCGAAGGTCGGCCAGCTCCAACAGGGCGAGCGACATCAGATCGCCGCCGTCGAGCGGGCCCGCCACTTCGTAGACATCGTCGGCGGTGAGCGCCATGCCGAGGACTTCCTGGTCGGCGTTGAGTTCGGCCAGGAGCAGTTGGCGGAGGGAGTCGGGCGTTCGGGGATGGACCTCCAGCCGGACGACTTCGGCAAAGCGGCGGTTCCGGACCTCCTCCTGGATCAGCGAGAGCAGATCCTCGGCCTCCTCGAGGTCGATCTCGGTGTCGGTGTTCCGGGTGATCCGGAACGGATACGACCCGAGTATCTCGATGCCGGGGAAGAGGGCCTCGAGATGACTCGCGATCACCAGCTCGAGCGGCACGAACCGGTTGGGGCCGGGAAGCGGCACCCATCGGGGGAGAATCTTCGGGACCTTCACCCGGGCAAACCGTTCCTCGCCGCCGGGGCCGCGGAGGATCACCGCGAGCGACAGGCTGAGGTTCGAGATGTGCGGGAACGGATGGGCCGGATCGACCGCGAGCGGGGTGAGGACTGGAAAGGCCTGGTCGGCGAAATAGCGGGCGATGTGGGCCCGATCGGTGGTGGTGAGCAGTTCCCAGTCCCGGACCACCTGGACCTGGGCCTCCGCGAGCGCAGGGAGGACGTCATCCGTGAGGCAGAGGTCGTGGAGCCGTTGGAGTTCCCGCACCGCAACCTGGATCGCCGCGAGTTGCTCTTCGGGCGTCAGGGCGTCGGACGCCGGATCCTGAAACCGGGCCGCGATCTGGGTCCGGAGGCCGGCCACGCGGACTTGGAAGAACTCATCGAGGTTTGAGG
>JAYUZK010000006.1:0-15111 GCA_043751835.1 Gemmatimonadota bacterium
GCGACCCGGGTAGCGTCGATCGACAGGTCGGGAAGTTTCTCCGGCATCGGGCCCTCGTGGGTTACTCGGCCTTGAGTTTCCGGACCTCGTCCGTGAGCCGCGGCACCACCTCAAAGAGGTCGCCGACAATGCCATAATCCGCCACCTTGAAGATCGGCGCGTCCTTGTCCTTGTTGATCGCGACGATGACTTTCGAGGTCCGCATCCCGGCCAGGTGCTGGATCGCGCCGGAAATACCGACCGCCACATAGAGCGACGGCGCCACCGTCTTGCCGGTCTGCCCAACCTGGGCGCCGTGTTCCCGCCATCCCGCGTCGACCACCGCGCGGCTCGCCCCGACGGCGGCGTTTCCGAAGGCCGCGGCGAGCGCCTCGAGCATTGCAAAATTGGCCGGGTCTTTGAGCCCGCGGCCGCCCGACACCACCACTTGGGCCTCGGTGACGTCGAGAGCCGCCTTCTCCGGTGCCTTCACTTCCTTGACGGTCACCCGCTGGGTGAACGCGGGTACCGTCACCGTTTCCGGAGTCCCCGCCCTGCCGGCCTGGACCGGCGCGAAGGTGTTGGGACGGACCGAGAGGATCGCCACCGGGCCGCCTAACGTGGCCTTCTGGAGCGCCTTCCCGGCGTACACCGGGCGGGTTACCACCACCTTGCCGCCCTCGACGCCGACCACGATCACGTCGGTGGCGCAGGCCTGGCCGAGCCGGGCCGCCACCCGGGGGCTCAGATCGCGGCCCGCCGCACTCGCGGCGAACACGATGGCGACGTAGTTCCCGCCGATCGACGCGATGGTCGCGGCGTAGCCGTCCGGGTTGTACAGGGAAAACGCGTTGTGGGTGGCGTTGAGCACCCGGTCGGCGCCGGCCGGACCGAGCCCCTGGGTTCCGTCGATTGCGCCGCCGCCGAGAACGATGGCGTCCACCGTGGCACCCATCTGATCCGCGAGGGCCCGCGCCGCGGCCACCGCCTCCAGCGACACCTTCCGGAGCGCGCCCTGCCGCTGTTCCGTAACTGCGAGAATGGCCGCCATGGTCAGATCACCTTCGCTTCATGGCGGAGCAGTTGCACCAGGGCCGGGACCGCATCGGGCCCCTCGCCCACGATCCGGCCCGCCTGGCGCTCCGGCGGGAGCGTGAGCGCGCTGACGACGAGAC
This sequence comes from Gemmatimonadota bacterium, assembly GCA_043751835.1. Classification (GTDB taxonomy): domain Bacteria; phylum Gemmatimonadota; class Gemmatimonadetes; order Gemmatimonadales; family GWC2-71-9; genus SHZU01. The sequence continues at coordinate 1,155 of JAYUZK010000006.1, forward strand.
CGCCGGCGCCAAGCGTCACGGACTTCACTTCCATCGGTTTCTTCTTGGCGGCCATGATGCCCTTCAAGGACGGCAGCCTCGGCGTGTTCATGCCCTTGTCGGCGGTGATCACCGCCGGGAGTTGGCAGGTCGCCACCTCGACGCCACCCTCAACCTCGCGCTCGGCCGTGACCAGGCCGCCGTCGATCGTGAGCGACGACACGGCCGAGATGCAGGGCAGCTCGAGCAGTTCGGCCACCATGACCCCGACCTGATGGTTGTAGTCGTCCACCGCCATCTTGCCGAACAGGATCAGGTCGAACCCGCCTGCCTTGAGCTCATCGGCGATCGCCTTCGCCACCTCGAAACCGTCGGGCGAGCCGGTGGACTGAAGCAGGATGCCACGGTCGATCCCCATCGCCAGCGCGGTCCGGATCGTTTCCTGCGACGCATCGGTGCCGAGGGCGAGCACGGTCGTCTCCCCGGCCCCGGCCTTGTCCTTCAGGGCGATCGCCGCCTCGAGCGCGTATTCATCGTAGGGGTTGGGCACGAACTTGACGCCGGTCTCGTCGATCGACTTCCCGTCGGCGGCCACCACGATCTTGGCCGTGGTATCCGGCACCCGCTTCAAACACACCGCGATCTTCACTGTCCGCTCCTCTAGTACGCCGCGATCCCGGTAATCTCCTGCCCGAGAATCAGCGAGTGCATGTCGTGAGTTCCCTCGTAGGTATACACCGACTCCAGATTGGCCATGTGGCGCATCGAGTGGTACTCGACAAGAATCCCGTTGGCGCCCAGGAGACGCCGCGCCTCGCGGGCGCACTCGCAGGCCATGTCGACGTTGTTCCGCTTGGCCATCGACACGTGCTGCGGGGTCATGGTGCCCGCTTCCTTCATCCGGCCCAGCTGGAGCGAGAGGAGCTGAGCCTTGGTGATCTCGGTGAGCATGTCCGCCAGCCGGACCTGCTGAATCTGGGTCCCGCCGATCGGCTTCCCGAACATCACCCGGCTCTTCGAATAGCGGGCCGCTTCGTCGAAGCACGCCATGGCGGCCCCGATGGCGCCCCAGGAGATTCCGTACCGTGCCTGGGTGAGGCAGGCCAGCGGACTCTTGAGTCCGCCCGACTTGGGCAGGATCGCGTCTTTGGGAAGGTGGACGTCCTCGAAATGAATCTCGGCGGTATCGGAGGCGCGGAGCGAGAGCTTGCCCTTCTGATCCTTGCCGGTGAAGCCCTTCGTGTCGGTCGGGACGATGAAGCCGCGGATCGACTTGGCGTCGTCGATCTCACCGGTCTTGGCCCAGACCACCGCGACGGTCGCCTGCGATCCGTTGGTGATCCACATCTTGGTGCCGTTCAGCACCCAGCCGTCGGTCGTCTCGCGCGCGGTGGTGATCATCCCCGCCGGGTTCGAGCCAAAATCGGGTTCCGTCAGACCAAAACACCCGATGTCCCGGCCACTGGCAAGCCGGGGAAGCCATTTCTTTTTCTGCTCCTCGGAGCCGAAGGCGTAGATCGGATACATCACCAGGGCGCCCTGGACCGAGGCGAACGAGCGGATCCCGCTGTCACCCCGTTCGAGCTCCTGCATGATCAGCCCGTAAGCCACGTTGCCCAGGCCGGCACAGCCGTATTCCTCCGGGAGGTTGGCGCCAAGGACCCCGAGTTCCGCCAGGCCGGGGATCAGCTGTTTGGGGAACTTGCCCTCGATGTAGTACTGACCGATGATCGGCATCAGGTTCTCATCGACCCAGGCCCGAACCGTATCCCGAACGGCCCGTTCCTCCTCGGTCAACAAGCTGTCGATCTGGTAGAAATCAACCCCGGCAAACTGGGTGGTCGAGGTTCCAACCGCCATAGGCCAACCCCTTGAAAAAGCAGCAGTTATGAGCGGGGGAAAATACTCCCAAGAGACCCGGCTCGGTAGGGTCGGTTGGGGTCGATTCCGCCGGCCCGGCGGAGCTCATGACTTGGTTGCCTGAGCAACAATAGTATGCTATTGTTGCTCAGGAGGCATGATCAATGACAAGCCCTCGCACCGCCCCGGTCCCCGCCGCGGGCCCGACCCTCTCCAAGGCCGTGCTCCGGGCCGCGACCATCCTCGACCTCTCCCAGACCGCAATGGCCGAAGTCCTTGGCGTCAGCAAGGCCACCGCCTCCCGCCTCGCGGCCGGAACCTACCAGCTCGATCCGGTCCGCCGGAAAGAATGGGAACTGGCCCTCCTCTTCGTCCGGATGTTCCGGTCCCTCGATGCCGTGGTCGGCCACGGGGAGCAGGCCCGAACCTGGCTTCGCGGACCTAACGCCGCGCTCGGCGGCCCACCGATCGAGGCGATCGCCAGCGCCGAGGGATTGGTGCGAGTGGTCCAGTATCTCGACGCGGTCCGCGGCCGGATCTGAGGCCGGGATGGACCCGTTCGAGCCCGCTCGGGCAAGCCTGGCGCTCTGGCGGGCCGTCGAGGCGCAGCATGTGGTGTCCACGATGTTGCTGGTGGACAGCGCGGAGGAGCAACTGGTCCTCGAGGAACTGCTGGACCTGGCCAAGCCGTCCATCCCGGCCGGAGCGGCCGGGCTCCACTATCTCCTGTTCACGCCGTTCCGGTATCCGCCGACCGGTGCCGGTTCGCGATTCCGGCGGCCAGAGGACCCCGGCGTGTTCTATGGTGCGGAAGCCATCCGCACCGCCTGCGCCGAGTTGGGCTACTGGCGATGGCGTTTTCTGGTGGAGAGCCCGGCGCTCGAGTCGATCGACCCCGCGCCGCAGACCCTTTTCCAGGTGGCGGTCCGGGGCGCGGCGGTGGACCTGCGAAAATCGCCGCTGTCCCGGCAGCGGAAGAAGTGGACCGACCCGGCGGACTATGGCGCCTGCCAAGGCCTCGCGGCGACCGCCCGGGAGCGCGGAATCGAACTGATCCGGTACCAATCGGTCCGCGATCCCGAGCACGGCGGCGCGGCGGCGGTGCTCACCCCGGCCGCCTTCCGATCCAAGAGCCCCAAGGTCGAGGAGATCTGGTACCTCGCGGTCCATCGCCACCGGGTCCGCTGGTCGGGCGGCGCGGGGATCGGTTTCGAGTTCAACTACTCCGGGTAAGACCGGGCACCAAGTAGCGCGACCCGGCCGGCCCGTGTAGCATCAATCCATGACAAACAAACCGGCCGATACGCCGAACGACCCGAACCTTGCCGGATTTCGGGCCATTCTCAAGAAGAAGAAGCAGAACCAGACCGCTGCCGAGGCCTTGCCGCCCCAGAACCTGGCTCGCAAGCAGAAGCCCAGGGCCAAGCCGCAGATGCGTCGGCGTCCCTGACCCGCTGGGTCAACCGAGCCTCACGACGGCCCGGGGGTCGATCCCGAGCGCCCTCGCCTTTCGCCGGAACGCCGGCCCGTGATCGACCGGAAGGCCGGTTTCGTCCTGCCACTGGTGTACCATCTCGTGCAGCAGGGTCTCGGCCACCACTTGCCACCCGTCCCGATTGAGGTGCCGTCGGCTGATCGCGATCGCCTGGCTCCCATTGGCCCGCGGCTCGTAGTGGCCGAGCTTGCGCCGCATCCGGCCGGATAGCTCGAGCGCCACCGGGCCGAGCTGATGGTCGAACCATCGGACGTTGAGGTCGGTATGGAGTGACCGGAGCCGCTCGAGCCTGGCGTCATCGCCGGGTTTTGGGGGCTCCGGCCGTTTCCGCCGCGGCGGCGGCCGGTCCCCGTGCACCGAAAAAGTCAGGAAGACCCGGGCGAGCGCCTGCCGAGCACTCCGCCGCACCGACGGCCTCGCCCAGGCGACGATAGCGGCGATTACCTCGTCCGGCGCCCGGGCGTATCCCTCGTGAATCCGAAGCGCCCCCCGGCCGTCGAACGACAGCATGACCCGGCGGTTCCGGTGGAGGACGATCGCCATGACCGGGGACAGACCCGCGGCACGAAGGCGGCCGGGAAGATCGGCGGGACGCTCAAGATCGAGCGCCAGCTGAATCATCGGACCGGTCGGGGGAACCGCGCCGGATCCCCGGCGATGAACTCGCCCCGGGAGCGGTCCCAGGCGAAGTGCCGGATCCGAATCTCCGACGGATCGGCTTCGATCAGGTTGAACGCGGAAGGACGATGACCCCGAGTCCGGCTGGTGTGGGTTCCTGCCGCGGACACCACCACACTGCCGCCTAACGTCCCGACCGCTTCCTCGTGATCATGACCGCAGAGAATCAGGTCCGCGCCCGAGCCGGCCAGCCGGTCCGCGGCCGTCCGCCAGCGCGCCAGGCCCATCCGGCGCGAAATCCGGCCCCGGAGCACGTTGTGATGGAGGGCGATCACCCGGAGATCGCCTGGCGCCGCGGCGCCGAACTGGGCCCGGCACCGGTCAACCTCGGACGCCGGGAGATGGCCCTTCACGGCGGTATCCCGCCAGAACTTCCAGGTCATCGATCCCCAAACCACCCCGTGGCTGCTCAGCGCCGAGGCGATCAGGACTCCCGGCATCACGGTGGTTGGCGAGAGGTCGTCGCCGAAGTAGCGGCGATACTTGAGGTACTTCCGGTCCGACCCGAACAGGTTGAACGGCGTCGCCCACCACTGGACATCATGATTACCGGGCACCACGTGCACCGGCGCGGTGCGCCCGAGCGCCTGGGCGAACGCGAGGGCCCGCTGCAGTTCACCATGGCGGGCCCGCTGAGTGAGATCGCCGGAGATCGCCACGGCGGTCGGCCGGAGCGCCGGCACCAGCGCCTCGAGGGCCGCGATCTGGGCCAGATCGACGTCCCGGCCGAAGTGGAGATCGGAGAGATGGACGAGCGTCGTCACCCTACCACACGACGCGGACGCGATAGGTGAGCACGGTCCGGCCCCCGGCCGGCACCCGGACCCGGAATCGGGTCAGCGTGCTCGACACCTTCTCACCGGGAATCGAACTCTGAACCACCGCCCACTCACCGCCCCGCTGCTCCAGCACGTCGACGGAAACCTCGGCGTCCTTGGCGTTGTCCAGGGTCACCCGGTAGCTGGCCGTCGCCACGGTGCGCGGCGCCTCGCGATGGGTTTCGTACTCGGTCTGGATTCGTTTGGCGGTGAGATCGAAGGCCGTGCCCGCGTCGAGGCGAAGGTCCTGGCCGGCTGCGGTATGATCCAGAGACGATTCGCCCACGAGCTGGAGCCGACCGGCTTGATCCCGTTCGTAGATCCGGGCCACGCCACCCGGGAGCGGCACGTCGCCAAAGGATGACTTGAGGGCGCGCTTGACGACGTAGGTCACCGCCACCGGGTCGGTCTGTTCGTCCCCCTGCTGGCCGAGTCCCCCGTAATAGGGCAGCTGGCCCCGCACCGTGAAGGTGCGCTGGAACGGCGCGGTCGCGGGCTCGAGAAGCATCGCGGATGTGGCAACGCCCGGGACCAGATCAAATCGGCCCGGCAGCGGGTAGAGATGGACCTCCCCGATCGACTGCTCCGACGCCGCCGCCATCGACGCGGCGCGGACCGCCGCCTCCTTCATCATGATGCCGGACCGCTGCGCCACGCCGACGTTGCCGGCCAGCAGCTGCACCTCGGCGGAATCGGCCCGGATCGTGCCGGCCGCGATCGTCGCCTGCCCGCTGATCCGGGCCACACCCCTGCCTAACACCACGGCGTAGCTGGCCCCCCAGGAGGCCCCCGAGGAGAAGAAACCGAGCCCGAGGCCGGGCCGGGCCTTGTCCGCTCGCACCGCCACCGCGGTGGCGGCCTGGGCCGGTACCAACTCGGCCGGAAAGCGCGGCATCCCGGGGCGATCGAAGGTGACCAGCCCGTCGGCCAGCCGGTACCGCTCGGGGTCGACACCGAGCACGGTCGCGGTAATCGTCTCCCGAACGCCATTCACGCCTCGGGTTTCGAAGATCAGGTCCCGCCCGATCGAGCGGCGGAGGGCCGTACCCAGATCGACCGCCGGGTCGTAACGGGAGCCGGTGATCGCCACGCCGGAGTCGAGGGCGAAGAGCGAGCCCGGGTCGAGCGGACCGAGGGTAAGCTGATGGACGGAAAACCCGGCCGGTACCGCGATCGGAAGGACCCGGCGCTGGAGTACCCGGCCGTCGTTGTAGATCGTGAGGCTGGTCTGGGCCGCGAGCGGAACCGCGGGCATCAGAGCCAGGGCGAGCACCAGCCTTCGGAACGATTTCATCGGACCTCCTTGGGGAGATACTCCTGCACCAGCCGGGAGACGGTCCGACGTACGATGATATACACCAGGAACACCGAGGCCGCCCCGAAGATCCGCTGCGGCATGGCCGGCGGCGTCTTCCAGATCAGCCACGCCCCCATCAGGACGGACGCACCGATGGCATAGCGCTGAGCGAGGCGCTCGGCCTTCCGGCGGCGCTCCTCCAGGCAGACCACGCAGAAATCGCCCCAGGACAGGCCCGGCACCCGCCGGTGGCACTGAACGCAGGGGACTTCCTCAGGCGCGAGACCGAGCGGCGACCTGTTCCCCGAATTGTTGAGTCGACGCATGGCCGCCGAGATCCTTGGTGCGGATTCCCTGGGTAACGATCGTATCGTAGAGCGCCTGCCGTAGCCGCCGGCCGGCATCGAGTTCACCGAGATGGTCGAGCATCATGGCGCCCGCGAGCATCTGCGCCGCCGGATTGGCGATACCCTTCCCGGCGATGTCCGGCGCGCTGCCATGCACCGCCTCGAAGATCGAGGCCGTGGTCCCGATGTTGGCGCCCGGCGCCAGACCGAGTCCGCCCACGAGGCCCGAAATCTCGTCGCTCAGGATGTCGCCGAACAGGTTGGTCGTGACGATCACGTCGAACTGCTCCGGCCGGAGCACGATCTGCATGGCGCAGTTGTCCACGATCATCTCATTGGACTCGACCCGGTCCCGGTACTCCTCCGCCACCATCCGGCCCACCTCGAGGAAGAGACCGCTCACCATCTTGAGGATGTTCGCCTTGTGGACGATGGTGACCTTCTTGCGGCCCTGCCGGACGGCGTACTCGAAGGCGTACCGGAGGATTCGCTCGCACCCGTGCCGCGTGGTCACGCCGGTGCTGACGCCCGCCGCCCGGGGATCGTCTCCGAGCGCGATCCAGTGTTCAAGCCCGGTGTAGAACCCCTCGAGATTCTCCCGCACCAGCACGATGTCGATGTGATCGTAGCGGCCCGGCATGATGGTCTTGGCCGGCCGGAGGTTGGCGAACAGCTCGAATTCCCGGCGGAGCGCGACGTTGATCGACCGGAACCCGGATCCGATCGGCGTGGTGAGCGGCCCCTTGAGCGCGATCCGCCGCGTCCGGATGCTGTCGAGCGTCTCGTCCGGGATCGGGGTCCCCTTCGCCGCGACCGCCGCGATCCCGCCCAGCTGCACGTCCCATGAGAATCGGACCCCGGTGGCCTCGAGGACCTTCACGGTGGCGTCGGTGATTTCAGGCCCGATCCCGTCTCCTGGAATCAGGGTCACCTCATAGGTCATGGTTGGGTTCCTTCAACCGGGAACACGGTCGCCACGGCCTTGCCTAACACCTGCTCCGGAGTGCCCTCCCGGCCCTTCGCCACCGATCGCCAGACCACCCGCCCGCTTCGCACGTCGGCGAGGAGGATCGAGAGGTTGGCGGAGAGCACCCCGGCGCTGTCGGCCGAGAAGACCAGCGACGCCGGGATCAGGGCGAACCGCCAGCCGCCCGCGACCGCGAGGAGACGGCGGAGGTTGGACCGGAGGGGGTCCGGCACCGTGGTGAGGCCCCAGCTTCGCATGATCGACTGGCCCATCTGATCGGGATCGGCGAGCAGCCCCGCCCCCCGGCGGGCGAGCCGCCGGAGTTCCTTCGGCGGAATCCATTTGGCCTCGGGGGCCCGGTTGATCGCCCCATCCACCAAGACCGAGTCGGACCACTTGAGGAGGGCGGCCCGGTCCAGCTTGAACGTTCCCGCCGGGACCGACGACTCGATCACCACCATGCTGAACGGCACGATCGCCACGCCTTGCCCGGCCACCGCGGCGGTGACCAGGGGCTGCGTCACCGGCTTCTTCTGGGCCCGAACGAGGTCGGGTCGGGCCAGGATGGCCAGCCCAAGGGCGAGTGCGAACACATTGGGACGAATGGACATAACGACTCCGAAGTTAGTGAGACCGGCTCCAAAAGACGATCCGGCGCACCCGAGCGCACACCGGGACCGGCAGGAACCGTTCAGCGAAATTCGAGCGAGAGGCCGCCGTCCACGTCGATCACCTGGCCGGTGACGTGGCGGGCTTCATCGGAGCAGAGAAAGGAAACGACGTGGGCGACATCCTCGGGTTCGGCCAGACGGCCGAGGACGGTGCTCGATTTGGCCCGTTGGATGACTTCGGGCGGGAGGGTCTGCAGCCGTTCAGTCCGGACAAACCCGGGCGCCACGGCGTTGACGTTGACGTTGCTGGGACCGAGTTCGACGGCCGCGGCCCGCGTCAGGCCCTCGAGCCCAGCCTTGCTGGCGGCGTAGCTGGTGACGCCGAACCCCGGGCGAGTGGCCTGATGGGAACTGATATTGACGACCTTGCCCCAGCGCTGGGCCCGGAAGAGCGGCGCCACCACCGCGAGGCAGTTGTTGGCCCCGATCAGATTGGTGGAGATGACGTCGTTCCAGTCGCTCTCGGTCAGGCGCCAGAGGGCCCCGTCCAGGGCAATCCCGGCATTGTTGATGAGATAGTGAGCCGTGCCGAAGCGCTGCTTGACCTGCGCGACGAATCCGGCCACCTGCGACCGGTCGCGGACGTCGCAGGCATCGGCAAAGACCTTGACGCCCATCGACGCGAGGGTCGTCTCGGTGAGCAGCGCCATCTCCCGGACGTCGCGACCACGCATGTTCCAGAAGCAGAACGCCACATTGCAGCCCAAACGACCGAACTCGAGCGCCACGGCCCGACCGAGGCCGGTCGCCCCGCCGGTCACAATGACCGTCTTGTCGCGGAACCCGGCCGGCACGACACCATCGGGACGGGCCTCCGGCAAAAGCGCCGACTGGCCACGAGCCGCCGCCTGCCAACTCCTCGCTCCCCCGAATTGCGGAAAGGGCATATCTGGCGCGAAGGTACCGGCCCACCGGGGCCGCCGCAAGTTGTTGTGTCAGGCCAAGGTTCCGCCGGCCGGCCGCCGGCCGGCGACCAGCCACGCGGCGGAGACGGCGGCACAGGCCAGTGCCGCGGCGACCAGACAGGTGGCGCCACCGCGGGCCTGGTAAAGCCAGCCGTAGCCCAGACCGGTTACCAGCGCGCCGATGCCGGCCATCGACTGATAGGCGCCGAAAGCCCGACCCCGTTTGGCCCCGGCAACACCGGCGACCGCAGCCCGCTCGGCCGGCTCGACGATTCCGCCGGCCAAGCCGTGCGCCATGAAAACGGCAATCGCGATCCCCGGGGAGAGAGGACGGCCGAGCGCGAAGACCGACCCGGCATACGCCAGCGATCCCAGGGCCAGCGCCGGAACCGAGCCGAGCCGGTCCACCACCAGCCCTGAGGGATAGGACGCGGCGCTCTTCACCACGTGGAGCAGGGCCCAGATCAGCGGCACGGCAACCAGGGGGAGCGATTGATCCTGGAGGCGGAGCAGCAGCAACGTCTCCGGCAGCCGGATCGCCGCCAGCAAGGCCAGCCACATGAGCGGGGTCGACGGAACCGGCCTGGCATCGCGGCCTGCCGCCGGCTTCGCGGCGTCGGCGCCCCGGCCTCGCGCCATCCACAGGACCGCAGCCAGCACCGCCAACGCCATCAACCCCGGCACGATGCTCAACGCAAGGACGCGGCGAACCGCCAATCCGCGCCGGAGCAGGGCAAACGCGGCGAGCGACCCGAGGACCGCCCCGAGATGGTCCGCGGTCCGGTGGAGGCCGAAGGCTCGGCCATGGATCGGCGCCGGCGTGATGTCGGCGATCAGGGCATCGCGGGCCGGCGAGCGGAGCCCCTTGCCGACCCGGTCGAGGACTCGGACCGCCACCACCTGCCAGGCCACCGTCGCCACCGCGACCACCGGGCGGAGCACCACCGCGACGGCATAGCCCGCCAGAATCAGCGGCCCGCGGAAGCCGGGCCGGTCGGCCCACCGCCCGCTCCACCAGCGGAGCGTCGAGGCGGTGAGGTCGGCGGCCCCGTCGAGCGCGCCTAACGCTATCGGGCCGGCGCCAAGGGTGGCGGTGATGAAGGCGGGGAGGAGGGGGTAGACCATCTCGCTCGCGAAATCGTTGAAGAGCGAGACCAGCGCGAGCCCTTTGACGGTAGCCGGGAGCGCCTCGTCACGATCCGTCGCCATCAAAGCTCCAGGAGGCCAGCGTGGGGTGGAGCAGGCCGGTCGCACCGACCCGTTGGGCGAAGGCGGCCGGCGAGTCACCGGTGGCCCGGAAAAGCTGGACCCACTCCGCCGCATAGGTGGCGGCCGCGAACGCTTCCAGCGGGTGGACCAGCAACTCGCGCAGGGCCTCGGCACGCCCCGGCAGCCGGGCCGCGGTGTCCGCGATCCCGGCGGCGGCCGGCGTCCGGCCGGTCTGGATCGCGAGGTCGAGTGAACCGAGCGTGGTCACGACGAACGATGCACCCAGCGCCGCGAGGCGGGCCGGCGGATTCCCCCCCGCCAGCGCCTCACGGGCAAAGATCCGCCAGCCGCGGATCGCCTCGGGCGCCAGCATCCGGCGCCGAATCGGCGAAGGGTGCCGCCCGGCGATGGCCACCGCGTCCGGCAATTCGGTCTCCGCGGCCACGATTGGAAGGGCGGCGCCCTCGAGGGCAGCGGCGAGCTCGGCCTGGCGGCGTTGGAGCCGTCGTTCGGCCTCGGCGGGGGACATCTCGAGCCGGGCATCATGATGGAGCCGCCAGAGCGCGGCATCATCGCCAAGGGCGCCGGCGGTGGGCCGGACATCAGGCGCAACCTCGCGGCCCAGGAAATCATCGAACCGGTCGACGGCCTGCTCCGCGACGACCAGGAGATCGACCTCGACTCCCGTTGACTCCTCCCGGAGCGCCGCCTTCGCGGCGACGAGGTCTTCGCGGGCCAGTTCGAGATGGAGCAGCGGCGGCTCGGCGATCGTCGCGACGGCCCGTTCCACCCAGTCAGGCACCATGGCCAGCGTGTCGGCGTCCCCGGCCCGGGCTACCAGCACCGTTCGGAGCCGGTTCGACCAGAGGAGCGGATTCCATCGCTCCGGCCGCTCGTGATCGACCCGGCGGAGGCGAACCCGGATCGCATCGAGCAGCACCGTCCGATCGATCTCGTCCTCGATCCGGTCGAGGTCGAGGTCCTCGACGGCGGCGGCGAGCGCCCGAAACGCGGCACCGTGCTGACGGGTGGTTTCCGCATCGAAAGCGGCGAGCGCCGGCGGGGGTCCCTCGCTGTCGTACCGGCTGGCCTCGACGCCGTCGAAGTGATGCCAGAGATCGAAGAAGCTCTGCGTCAGGTCGGCGAGCGACATCCGGGTTCCGGTCCGCCCTCAGGCGCCGGCGATGTCCGAGTCGTCCGGGACGCTGAGGGAGCCGGCGAAATGCTTCACCAAGGCCCGGTTCCCGAGCATGCTATGCGAGAGTCGGCTCGCGCTGATCCTGCAATTCTGGCCCAGGATCGAGTGGGCGATCGTCGAGTCGGCGATCACGGTGCCCTGTTCGATCGTGACGTTGGGGCCGATGGTCGAGTTGGTGATGGTGACGCCGTCCTCCACGAGGACCGGCTCGATGATGGTCACCCCGGGAAAGGTCCCATGGCGAGCGGCGCCCTTGGCGAGGAGGATTTCGTTGGTTTCGACGAAGCTGTCGAGCTTGCCGCAATCGTACCAGCCGCCCACCTCGGCGGTGAGAATCCTGCAGCGGTGATCGACCATCCACTGGAAGGCGTCGGTGAGGTAGTACTCGCCCTTGTTGGTCGGCGCGGCCAGCGTGTGGTCGATGCCCTTCCAGAGCGCCTCGACATCGCGAATGTAATAGAGGCCGATGTTGGCGAGCTTCGAGATCGGGGTCGAGGGCTTCTCGACGATCTTCGTCATGTAGCCTTGGGCGTCCGTCACGACGACGCCGAAACGCTGATAGTCCTCGACCTCTTTGGCCCAGATGATTCCGTCGGCGTCGGCCCGGTTGATCAGCGTCAGGTCAGCCTCGAACACGGTATCGACGAAGATGATCAGAATTGGTTCCTTGACGAACGGCCGGGCCAGATTCACCGCGCCCGCGGTGCCGTCCTGGACCTTCTGCTCGATGAACCGGCACGGGTAGCCGTAACGCCCGGTCACGTACTGCTCGACCTGGTCCTTGAGATGTCCGGTGATGAAGATCAGTTCGGAGACGTCGAGCCCCTTCACCCGGTCCATGACCCAATCGATCACGGGGCGGCCCGCCACCTTGAGCATCGGTTTCGGCACCAGGTGGCTGTGGGGACGAACCCGGGTGCCCTTGCCCGCCAGCGGAATGATCACTTGCACAGGTTACAGCCTCCCGTAGCGGTCGGTGAGCCGGACGAGGTCATCAAGCTCCGAGGTCGAGGCCTCGAGCACGTCGCTGTCGACGACCGCCTCGATCTGATGGATCAGCTTGGCGGGAATGTGGATGGACTCGCCGGCCCGAAACGGCCGGACCACGATCGGGGAGCCGTCTATTTGAGTCCGAAGCACGAGTTCCCCACTCAGCACGTGCATCGTCTCGTCCTTCATGTTGTGGTACTGGAGACTCAGCACATGGCCGGCTTTCACATGGAGGATTTTGCCGGCGTACCGGTCGGTCCTGGCCCAGATCAGCTCGTAGCCCCAGGGTTTGTCCACCCGGTAGGGAACGTCACCCATTATCCCTCCAGAGCCTTGAATTCGAACGCGGACGGGGAAGCAATGCACTCCCGGACGCACATCCCGCAGCCCACGCAGCCTTCCCGCTTGAGCACCGGATGGCCCGCTTCATCCTGGCCGAGGGCAGCGTTACCCATCGGGCAGGCATCGACGCAGACGCGGCAGGGACTTCCTTCAAAGGTGACGCAGCGTTCGGGCACCAGCATGACCAAGCCCAAACGGTAGCCGGTCCACCCGTTGGTCGGTAGCGTCAACGCGCCGGTTGGGCAGGCTTTGACGCAGGGCATGTCGGCGCACGCCACGCAGGGTTGGCTTTCGATCTCGAGAAACGGCGTCCCGGCCGCGAGCCCGCCCGAGGGCGGCACCGTCAGGATGGCGTGAACCGGGCAGACCGGACTGCAAGCGCCGCACCGGGTGCAGGAGGCGAGAAACGCGATCTCGGGCAGCGAGCCCGGCGGGCGGGTGTATCGCTGCTGCACGATGCGCTCCTCGGTGCGCTCGACCAGGCCCCGGACCCATTGGCCGAGGCTGTCGCGAAACACCGTCCGGCGATCAGCCGGACCCCGATCCCAGAGATTGCTCACCGGCGATAGATCGGGAAGACGCCGGCCGTCATCCGGCTCAGCAGCCCGCTGAACAGCATCCCGATCCGCGGCTTGGCGGGACCGGCGTCGGTGGGATTCCGGGGATCGTCGGTGGGCGCCGTATTGAAGACCGCGATGACGCCGGCCTGGGTCTTCGGATCGAAATAGAAAAAGGACCGGAAGGCGCGCTGACTGCCGGTATGCCCCACGAGGGCCGTGCCGTCCTTCTCGATCAGGAAGAACCCCAGCCCCATCGAGCCGCCCTCGGCGCCCCAGAGCGGCACCACCGGCCGCCACATCTCCTCGAGGGTCGATCGTTGAAGCACCGCCCTGGCTTGAACGGAGATCCCCGGCGCCCCGGCCAGGAACTGGAGGTACTTGACCATATCGGAAAGCGGCGCGTTCAACCCGCCATTGGCCACCGTGATCCCCGTGTCGAAGTCGAGGCCGTTGGCCACCGGCTTGCCGTCCCGGATGTCGTAATTGTTGGAGCGGTTGGGGAGCAGATGGTACGGGGTCAGGTCGAAATAGCTCGAGCTCATCCCGAGCGGCCGCAGCACGTTCTTCTCGACGTAGGCTTCGTAGTCGTCCCCGGAGAGAGCCTCGATGGTCCGGCCGATGAAGATGTAGCCCGGATTGGA
>JAYUZK010000007.1:0-3361 GCA_043751835.1 Gemmatimonadota bacterium
AGCGTTGCGGTCGAAGCGTAGTCCTGAATCACCCCGGTGAATCCGTCCGGAAGGCCAAGCATCCGGCGGAGCCACTCCATCACCACCTGCTCGAGCTCCGTGGCCGCCGGCGATGTCTGCCACGACATGCACTGCGCCCCCATCGCCGCCACGAACATCTCGGCCAGGATCGACGGCGGGCTATGATTTGCGGGGAAGTACCCGAAAAATCCCGGATGACCCCAGTGGGTCATCCCCGGGAGGATGATCCGGTCGAGATCCTCCCGAATCCGGCTGAACGGTTCCCCGTCCAGAGGCGGGTGCGCCGGCAGCTGGCGGCGCACTTCCCCCGGCGCCACGGGGGCCACGACCCGGCGATCCCCCAGATCGCGAAGGTAGTCGGCCATCCAGTCGGAAACCCCGTGGGCCGCCCGGCGAAATTCCTCGAGATCCACGGCTCAGGCCTCCGTGAGCCAGCGGTCGAACTCGTCCTGGCGGCTCGCTCCATCCGCCTCGCCTAACGTGATGGTCGCCATCACCCGCTCCGGCTTGGTGTAGTCCCACCGGTCGGCCGGCGGGACCACGCTGGGGCAGAGATACCACCGGTGGCCGTGCCGCCCCATCACGGGGTCGGGATACTTGCGGGTCATCACCACCAGATGGCCGCGCCAGGGCCCGAGGTCGTCGGCCACGAACGCCGGGGCGTTATCCACCAGCCCGCCATCCAGCACCCGCCGCCCATTCACCACGCCCACCGGCGTAAACGGCGGTGTGGCCGATGAGGCCATGACCCAGTTGGCAACCTCGGCGGCGCTCTCGCATTCCCGGAGATCCTTGGTCACCGGTTCGAAGCCGAGTCGTCGGCCGGAACCCGGATGGAGCCGGCCGGGATGGCACCACCGTTCCAGGGAGTACGCGCCAAGGCCGAGCGGCACGGCCAGCGGGAGGGGAAGACCGTGCGGCGGCGCCGCGGCGAGCGCCATGACGGGAAACGGCTGAGCCCGGACTCGTTCGAGGCCACCCTCTGCAAGGGCGAAGGCCAGGGTATCACGATAGACCGGGAAATGGGGCGTCGGCCGTTCACCGAAGAGCAGCCGGGACCAGTCGAGGTTCCGGGTCACGTGGGCCCGGCGCTGGAGCCAGTAGTCGAGGGTTTCGCGCTGCCGGCCGCCGAAGTAGATCACCGCGACGCAGGCGCCTGCGCTGCAGGTCGACATGGCGCCCACCCGAGGCCCCAGCGCGCCCCACCACTGATTGAGGAGGCCCAACTGGAAGAACGCCCGGTTCCCTCCCCCGGCGAGCGTAACCGCGATGTCGCGCTCGATCACACAGCCCACCTAGGATGCCCAGTCGCCCCCGTCGCCCGGTGCGAGAGATAGACGGCCCCCGGCAGCGAGGCAAGCGGCCATCATGAAATCGACTCGGGGACCGAGAGACCCGCGGCCGCGAAGACCCGTTCAAGACGCTTCTGCACCGCGGTCAGGTTGAGCGGCTTCCGGAGATAGTCGATCACGCCAAGCTCGATCATCCGCATCACGACGTCCCGCTCGCCCGCCGCCGAGATGGCCATGACCGGCAGCCTGGCAAAACGCGCCTCGGCCCGAAGCTTCTCGAGCAGAGCCGGGCCGTCCACGATCGGCATCGACACGTCGAGCAACATGATGTCGGGGGCATCGGCCTCGACCGCCAGGAACCCGGCGTGCCCATCCTCTGCCTCCCGGACCTCGGCACCGAACCGCTTGACCAGCAGCCGGCTCAGGAGCTTCCTTACCACGGCGTCGTCGTCGACGATCAATACTTTTACCGCCACTCGCCCGTTCCTCTCGCCGACGTTAGGTTCCTGCATGAAGCCGCCCGGGCCCAACCCGATCCCGCTCTTCTGGCGAGACGACCCCGGCCCCTGCGTTGACTGGGGCGCCGCCACCGACCATCTGGCGCGGGCCGACGCGGCCCTCGGGCGACTGATCGGACGGGCGGGGCCGCCGCGGATCGAACCGCCCGGCCCGATCAGTCCGTTTCACTACCTGCAGCGCGCCATCATCTATCAGCAGCTTTCGGGCGCAGCCGCTGCCACTATTTTCGGCCGTTTTCGAGCGATCTTTAGCGGCAAGCGGCCTCCCTCCCCCAGGGCGGTGGCCGCGACCCCGATTCCGACCCTTCGATCGGCCGGCCTGTCCGGGGCCAAAGCCAACGCTGTCATCGACTTGGCCCGCCACGCCAAACTCGGCACCATTCCCTCGCGCGGGCGGCTGCCAACTCTTCCGCCCGAGGAGATCATCGAGCGCCTGACCCGGGTTCGCGGCGTGGGCCAGTGGACCGTGGAAATGCTCCTGATTTTCTATCTCGGCCACCCGGACATCCTCCCGCTCGGCGACCTCGGCATCAGGAAGGGCTTCGCGCTGACCTTCGGCATGAAGCGGCTCCCCGCGCCCCGTACCATGACGACCCGAGGCGAACGGTGGCGGCCCTATCGATCACTGGCATGCTGGTACCTCTGGCGGGCCCTCGATCTGCCGCGGGAATGATCAGGCCAATCGAACCAACACGATCGAGGCGTCGTCTGGAAGCCGACCGTGGGGTCCTGCCGCCAGATTGACCAGCGTCCCCAAGTCGGCCTCGCGGTGACGCCAGAGGGCGGCCAGATCCCACGCATCGACCGGTCCATCCGCGGCCAGGGCGATCAAATCGCCCGCGCTATACGTCAGTTCGACCGGCGAGGGGACCTTCCGAAGCCCGAGACCGAGCGCCCCCGGCTCGCTCACCAGCGTCTGGTCCACCAGACCTGCGAACGCGCCGTATATCCGGCCAACCCCGAAGAATTCCAGCCGGCGAGGTCTTCGCTGAATTCGGAGAATGCCCAGGGAGACCCCCGAGCGGCCTTCGAGCGCGCCGTGGACCTGGACGAACGTGTCTGCCGCGCCCGACCGGAGCGCCCGCCTGACCGTGCCTCCCGCTCGGTCCACCGACTCGGCCGCCGAACACCCCTGCCCGCGGGCGTCGATCAGGGCGATCCGGACGCCCTGGTCAAGTTCGTCGACGATCACTCGGTCAAGAGGCTCTCGTACCCCCGGAAGAGGGGTGCAACGGGACAGGACCTCGAACCGAACCTTGGTGGGTACCATGAATCGCAACTATCGGCGGCGGCGCCGAAAGCTCAAGTGTCGGGGTGAACCGGCCGATCCCTTTGGGTATGTTAGGAAGAACTGGCCAGTCGGCTGCCACTGGGAGAGGTCATGCGGATTCTGTTGGTCGATGACGACGATCTGAGCCGGGGCACCATCCGCCAGATGTTGGAACGGGCCGGCCATGCCGTGTCCAGCACCGCGAGCGGGAGCGGTGCCCTCCAGCTATTCGGAACGGCCAAGCCGGAGTTGGTGATCAC
>JAYUZK010000008.1:0-4944 GCA_043751835.1 Gemmatimonadota bacterium
CCTGGGCCAAGAGCCGAAAGACGCCGCTTGTTGGTGAGTTCCGCGAGCGGATTGGTCTGGTCCATGAACTGCGACAGCTGGCTCGACCCGAAGAACGCCTGAATCACGGCGCTCACGGTCCGGGCATTGACCAGGTCGTCGAGCGAGATCTTCTCCGGATCGGAGTTGATGCTCATCCGCTCCTTGACCAGCCGCGCCATCCGGGAGAGACCGACCGAGAACTGATTGGCGATCAGCTCGCCGACCGAGCGGATCCGCCGGTTGCCGAGGTGATCGATGTCATCGGTGTGGCCACGGCCGTCGTGGAGGTCGATCAGGTACCGGATGATCGCAACGAAGTCCTCTTCGGTGAGAACCGTATGGTTCATCGCGGTCTTGAGACCGAGACGGTGGTTGATCTTGTACCGGCCGACCCGGCCGAGATCGTAGCGCTTCGGGTTGAAGAACAGCCGCTGGAGCTGGGCTCGGGCGGTCTCGAGGTTCGGGGCGTCGCCGGGCCGGAGCAGCGAGTAGATCTGCTGCAACGCCTCGGTTTCGTCCTTGGTCGGGTCCTTCGCCAGGGTGTTCTTGATCAGCGGCGACTCGGCCCGGCCCGGGGGCAGCAGGACGTCGACCTTGACCAGTCCGGCCTCAAGCAGTTTCTTCCGAAGTTTGTCGGTGATTTCATCGCCGGCGTCGCCGACAACTTCACCGGTGGACGGATCCGCCACGTCGAACGCCAGGAGATGCGGCGACCGCTCCCGGGTGGTCGTCGGCTGCTCGTCCTCGCGGAGGTCGAGCGGGGTGTAGCCGGAGAAGACCGTGACTTCCTTCACCCCCACGTGCCGCATGGCGTTCAACCGATCGGCCGTCAGCTCGTCGCCGAGCCGGCCGAGCGGATCGCCGCTCTTGTTCTCCGGGTTCGGGACGTCGGTGGCGAGCAGCGCGCCGATCACCTCGCGTCGCTCTTGCCGCGCCTCGAGCTTACCCGCAATGGAGATCTTCTTGGTCGCGAAGAACAGCTTCAGGATGTCGACGTTGTTGCCGAAGCCGAACGCCCGGAGCAGCGCGGTGGCCGGGAACTTCTTCTTCTTGTCGATATGGACGTAGATCACATCGTGAATGTCAATCGTGAACTCGACCCACGAGCCCCGGAACGGAATGATCCGGGCCGAATAGAGGAGCTGGCCGTTCGGGTGGGTCTCCTCCTCGAACACGACGCCAGGCGACCGGTGCAACTGGCTCACGACCACCCGCTCGGCCCCGTTGATCACGAAGGTGCCCAGCGGGGTCATGATCGGCAGTTCGCCGAGATACACTTCCCGTTCGATCTGGTTCTTCAGACGCCGCTGGCCGTCAACGTCTTCGAAGACGTTAAGGGCAAGCTTGGCCTTGAGCGGCGCGGCATAGGTCATGTCCCGTTCGATGCATTCCTCGACGGTGTACTTGGCCTCGCCCAGCGAGTAGCTCTTGAAGTCGAGCTCGTACTTCCCGTTCACGTCAGTGATCGGGAAGAGATCCTTGAAGACCCGTTCGAGCGACACATCCTGACGATCGCCATCAACGTCGTCCGGATTCAGCAACGCCGAAAATGCCCTGGTCTGGATGTCCAGCAGGTGCGGCATTTGCATCGAGCTGTCGCGCTTCGAGAACGTGATCAGCGGCAGTGTTTCAATCATCGTGACCCTCACCGACGAGAAAAGACGACGCCCCCGCGAAAGCCGTTACTTTTGCAGCAACCGGCCCCCGCGGACGGCGAAGGGTTCCATTTCGAGCTACGTCGTGTCCGCGCATGTCGCCTCGCTGAAACAGGGTGGGGCGGCCGGCCCGCCGATCGGCGGGCCCGGCTCACGCCCGCCCCTACTTCAGCTCGACGACCGCGCCCTGATCTTCCAGCTTCTTCTTGATCTCTTCGGCCTCGGCCTTGGTAGCGCCTTCCTTGATCGTCTTCGGCGCGCCATCCACGATGTCTTTGGCTTCCTTCAGCCCCAGACCCGAGATGACCTCGCGGATCACCTTGATGACCTGGATCTTCTTGGCGCCACCCTCCTTGAGGATGACCGAGAACTCGGTCTGCTCCTCGACCACCGGAGCGGCCGCACCGGCAGCCGGACCCGAGGCGGCCGCCATGACCGTTACGTTGAACTTGGTCTTGAAGGCCTCGACCAACTCGGCCAGCTCGACCACCGTCTTGCCCCCAATTGCGTCGAGGATCTGGTCATTCGTCATCGTCGTCATGTTCCTATTCTCCCGCTCCCTTAGGAAGCTGCTTCAGCTGAACGTTTTTCCTTGAGCGCCTCGAGGGCGCCAACGACTTGATAGAGGACACCGTTGAGGCAACCGAGGAACTGGCCAAGCAGCTCGTCGCGCGACGGCAGTTCCCCGAGCCGCTTGACGAACGCGGCGTCGACCGTCTTGCCATCCACCAGGCCGGCCTTCACCGTCGGCTTCTGGTGTTCCTTCGCGAATAGCCCGAGCACCTTCGCGGCCGCCAGCGGATCCTTGCCCGCCAGCACCAGGCCGGTCGGACCGGCGAGGTAAGCCTCGAGACCGGTCATTTGGCTGGCGGCCAGCGCCCGCTGCGCGAGCGTGTTCTTGACCACCAGATACCGGGCGCCGGCCTTCCGCAACTTGCGCCGGAGATCCGTGATCTTCGCGACGTTGAGCCCCGCGAAATCTGTGACGTAGATATTGGGAGAACCCTTCACCGCATCGGTGAGGGTCTCGACCATGGACTGACGTTCCGTCTTGCTCATCGATACACCGCCATATCCAGCCGCACTCCCGGCCCCATGGTACTCGACACCGTCGCGGACCGGAGGTAGACCCCTTTGGCCGCGGACGGCTTTGCCTTGACGATCGTATCCATGAACGCCTGGATGTTCTCCGCCAGCTGCTGCTCGCTGAACGAGACCTTGCCGACCGGCGCGTGCACGTTGCCGGTCTTGTCGACCCGGAACTCGATCTTACCCGCCTTGATTTCGCGGACCGCGCGGGCCACGTCCATCGTGACCGTGCCGGCCTTCGGATTGGGCATCAATCCCCGGGGACCGAGGATCTTGCCGAGGGCGCCCAGCTGTCCCATGACGTCCGGCGTGGCCACGATCACGTCGCAATCGAGCCAGCCCTCTTTCAGCTTCTGAATGAACTCCACCCCGACAAAATCGGCGCCGGCGGCCTGGGCATCTTTCACCCGGTCGCCCTGGGTAATCACCAGGACCCGGACCGTCTTGCCGGTGCCATGGGGCAGCACCACTGTTCCGCGAACGATCTGGTCGGCATGCCGGGGATCAACCCCAAGCCGGACGGCCATGTCCACGGTCTCATTGAACTTCGCGAACGCCGCGGCCTTGACCACCTTGACCGCATCGGGAATCGCGTACTGCTTCTCGCGATCCACCTTCCCCAGCGCCGCGGTGAACCGCTTACCGGTAGCCGGCATCAGTCCGCGACCTCCAATCCCATCGACCGGGCGGTCCCGGCGATCATCCGCATCGCCGAATCCATTTCGGTGGCGTTCAGGTCGCTCATCTTCAGCTCGGCGATCTTCCTGAGCTGGGCGCGGGTGACCTTGCCGACCTTGTTCCGGTTCGGCTGCGCGCTCCCCTTGTCGATCCCCGCTTCCCTGAGCAGCAGATTGGCCGCCGGCGGGGTCTTGGTGATGAACGTGAACGTCCGATCCTGGTACACGGTCACAACCACCGGAATGACCATCCCGGCCTGCGACTGCGTCCTGGCGTTGAACTGCTTGCAGAACTCCATGATGTTGACGCCTTGCGGTCCCAACGCGGTGCCCACGGGGGGCGCCGGATTGGCCGCTCCAGCGGGACACTGGAGTTTGACCATCGCAACGACCTTCTTTGCCATGCCTCCCTCATATTTCGGTTGCGGGTGGCGAGCCACCCTTGCCTGCCGCGTTTACCCGCGCGGTCGCGGGGGCCTTCGGTTCGACTACCAGGTTCCCGATCAGTGACCGCGGAGCTGGAGGTAGTCGAGTTCGACCGTCGTCGGCCGCCCGAACAAGGACACGGAGACCTTCACCTTGCCCTTGTCGGCCAACACCTCTTCGACCGTGCCGCTGAAATCCGAGAACGGACCATCGGTGATTTCCACCGCCTGGCCCATCCGAAACGGAATCTCTTCCTTCGGACCGGTCTCGGCTGCTTCTTCAACGATCCCGAGCAGCCGGTTGACCTCGTCCTGGCGAAGCGATTGCGGCATCTTGGCGCTGCCCACGAACTTGATCACACCCTGAACCCCGTTGACCAAGTGCTGAGCCTCCTGGCTCATCGTCGTCTCGATCAGCACGTAACCGGGGTACAGCTTGCGCTCGACCAGCACTTTCTTTCCGGCCTTGATCTCGATCGTCTCCTGGATCGGGACCAGCGCCTGGCGGACCAGCTTCTGCTCGGTCGGCCGGGGATCTTCCTCGATCCGGCGAAGCAGCAGTCCCTTGACCTTGTTCTCGTGCCCGGCCGTGACCTGAACGGCGTACCAGCGATATTCCATATGATTATCGCGTCAGGGCGGCGATGCCGTCCACCAGGATCTTCTTGAGCACCAGGTCGAGCAACCCGATCGCGGTGCCGATCGCGATGGTCATCAAGACAACCCGCTTGGTGGCGTCCTTGAGTTCGTCCGTAGTCGGCCAAGATACCTTCTTCATCTCGGACCGTACGTCGGTGATGAACCCCCGCACGGAGTCGAACCCGGCGGCGATCCTGCCCTGTGTCTCGGATGCCTGGACCTGTTCCATGACTACTTCGATTCCTTGTGCGCCAGGTGCTTGTTGCAGCGCGGGCAGAACTTCTTCCGTTCGACGCGCTCCGGATGGGTGCGCCGATTCTTGTCGGTGAAGTAATTCCTCTCTTTGCACTCGGTGCATTCGAGGATGATGTTTTCTCTCGCCATTGCCCTTCTCCGCTACTTGAGGATCTTGGTGACCACGCCGGCGCCGACCGTCCG
>JAYUZK010000009.1:0-32768 GCA_043751835.1 Gemmatimonadota bacterium
GCCATCCGGGCGTGCCAGTGTTCCGGAGAGGCGATGACGACGCCGTGAATGTCTTTCCGGCCGAGGAGCGCGCGGTAGTCGGCGTAGTAGGTCTCGACCGTACCGGCGCCCTGCACGGCCTCGAGCTTCTGCCGGGCCGCGTCGAGCCTGGGACGACAGAGATCCGCAAGCGCCACCACCCGCACCGCCGCCCGCCCGTCCTTCCCGATCGTCGCGAACGACTCGACATGGCCGGTCCCCATGCCCCCGGTTCCGATGACGCCGATGTTAAGGGGCTCGTCTCCCGAGACGGCCGGTCGAGTTGCGGCACGGGGAACCGGCGCCGCGAGGGCCGCGGCGATCCCTTCGTTGGTCCGGGCAAGGGAGAGCACTCCGGTGCCCACGGCAGCCCGGGTGGTGCGGGCGAGAAAGTCCCGGCGGGTGGTGTCGGTCATGAGGCCAGCTCGGTCTGGAGTCGCTGGAGAAGACGAAGTGTTCCGGTAATGCCCTGCCGTTCGGTCAGGCGATCACCCTCATACTCGATGCCGATCCAGGAATGGAAGTTGGCGTCGAGCACGATCCGCATCAGGCGGCGGTAGTCCTTGGTGGTCTCGTTCCCGAAGCCGTCGAAATCATGAGACTTGGCGCTCACCGCTTTGGCGAACGGCATCATCTCCTGGACTCCCTGGTAGCGATCGTACTCGTAGAAGTTCCCGAAATCGGGCAGGGTGCCGCAGCGGGGGTGGTTCACCAGCCGCATCACCCCGGCCAGCCAGTCGCCGTGAGACGAGAGCCCGCCATGATTCTCGACGATCACGTTCAGGTCCAGCGGCGCGGCCAGTTCGGTGAGGCGCCGGAGGCCGTCGGCCGCGAGTTTCTGCTGCTCCTCGGCGGACCCGGCGCTCTGGGCGTTGACCCGGATCGTCACGCAACCGAGCGTCTTGGCGGCCTCGAGCCACTTCTTGTGATTTTCGACGGCTTCTGTTCGCTTGGTCTCGTCGGGGTCGCCGAGGTTCCCTTCGCCGTCGCACATGATGAGATGCTGGAAGACTCCTTCGCCATTCGCTCGACGGTTCATCTCCGCGAGATAGGTGGCGTCGCGGGCGCGATCCTTGAAAAAGGCGTTCACGTACTCGATGGCGTCGATCCCGTAGTCGCGCCGCGCGATTGCCGCGAAGTCGAGATGGTCGATCTCTTTGGCGAATAGGGCTTTGTGGAACGACCACTGGGCGAGCGAGATCTTGAACGGGACCGGAACCCTCCTGCGGGCCAGGGAGGGCACGGCGAGGGCGGCGGCGGTGCCGGCGAGGAAGTCACGACGGTGCATTCGGGGCGATCCGGGTCGGTTTCGCCCCAATACTACCGCGAGACCCTACCGGGCGCGACCGCTGGTTCTACCGGGGCAACCGCACGAGCCGGGTGCCCTCGAACCGCAGCGCCTCGACGGTGCCGCCGGCGCCGATCTCGAAGGTGACCAGGGCGGTTCCCTGCCAGAGGTTGTCCCAGTGGGCCCGGAAGGTATCGAGATGCCAGTGCTCCAGTGTGGCGTGGATCTGGGAACTCTGGCGGAGCCCGAGGACGCCATGGTCCTCCGTGATCTCGATTCGCCCGATCAGGGAGTCCGCATAGGTGCCGGTGTAGGCGCCAAGCGGCAGCGACGGCTTGGTGCCCGTAATCCGCTGCCGCTCCTCCTGCGCTCGGGCGCTGTCGGACTGGGCGTTCAATTCGCGATAGAGTCCCAGCAATTCCGTGCTCCAGTCCCGCTCCGGGACTCCGAGCCAGGTGTCGAAGGCCCGGTACATGAGGGCATGCCGGGCTTCGACGTGGTCGAGATTGGCCAGGACATACACGCCGAGACGCTGCTCAGGAATCAGGCCGATGATCGCCACCATGCCGTCGATGCTGCCGGTATGGAACTGGACCATCTGGCCCCGATAGTCCTGCTGGAACCACCCCATGCCATAGGTCTTCCAGTGCGGCTTGGTGAGCCGCTGGGATGGATAGAACTCGGAATTCGGGACCATGGTCTGCGGCTTGAACAGCTCGGCCCAGGTCGCCGGCTGGAGCAAGGGCCGGCCGTCGACCCGGCCCGAATCGATCATGAAGCCGGCCCATTTTGCCATGTCCGTCACGCTTGACCAGATCGAACCCGCGGGGGCGACGGGATCGACGGCTGCGTTGCTGATCACGCGGGGGACGCCGCCGATCCGGAAATGGGGTGAGGCCACGTTTGGTTTCCCAGCCGTTCCGGCAAGGGTAGCCACCGTTCCGGTCATGCCAAGCGGCCCGAAGATCCGGGTCTCGATGAACCGTTCCCATGACATGCCGCTCGCGGCGGCGACCACGGCGCCGGCCGTCGCGTACATGATGTTCTGATAGATGAACCCCGACCGGAAGGAGTAGGCCATCGGAATGAACCGGGCCCGGCGGAGCACCTCGGCCGAGGCGTTGTCGTTGCGGTACCAGAGGACATCTCCGTTGGCCAATCCGGCCCGGTGGGTGAGGAGATCCCGTACCGTCACCTCCCGGGTGACGTAAGGATCACCGAGCTCGAAGCCGGGCAGATACTTCGTCACCGGGTCGTCCCACCGGACCTTCCCCTCGTCCACCAGCATGCCGATCGCGGCGGCGGTCATTGCCTTGGTGGTCGACCCGATGGCAAAAAGCGTGTTGGCGTCCGCGGTCTCGAGCTTGCCGAGTTCGCGGAGCCCGTAGCCCTTGGCGAAAACGGTCTTGCCATCCTTCACTACCGCGACGGCAAGGCCGACGGCGCCCCAATCCTTGACCGCCTGGGCGGTGTAGGCGTCGAATGCGGCCACCTTGGGGTCTGGGGTCTGAGCGGCGGCGGCGGCGGCCGTCCCGAGGAGGAGGAGGGCAAGAAGCGTTTTCATGGGCTGGCCGATTGAAGGAGTTTCGGGGGACCAGACCAAACCTAAGCGTGGCCGTTGCGGTCATCGCTCAGTGGGCTAGCTTCCCTCTGCCCTCACAAAATACTTCGGCCAATGCCCAAACGTCTCGGAGTCGGTTTCATCGGCAGCGGGTTCAACGCTCGCTTCCACATGCTCTCCTGGCAGGGAGTCCGCGATGCGGACGTCCTTGGCGTCTGGAGTCCCAACCGCAAGAATGCCGACAGCGCGGCCCGGTACGCCCGGTCGCTCGATGTCGGCGAATGCCGTCCTTACCGGTCCATCGCCGAGATGGTGGCCGATCCGCGGATCGACGCGATCTGGCTGTCGGGCCCGAATCAGGCCCGGATCGAGAACGTCGAGGAGATGGTCGATCCGATTCTTCGGGGACGAGCCGAACTGATCGGCGTCGCCTGCGAAAAGCCGTTGGCCCGCAATGTCGCCGAGGCAACCGAGGTGACCTCGCTGGTCAAGCGGGCCGGCCTCATGCACGGCTACCTCGAGAACCAATGCTTTTCCCCGCAGGTCGAACGGGGCCGGGAGTTGCTGTGGGCACGGGGTGCCGCGCTGACCGGCCGACCGTACCTCGCCCGAGCGGCGGAAGAGCACAGCGGACCCCATATGCCCTGGTTCTGGCAGGGCAAGCTGCAGGGCGGCGGGGTCCTCAACGACATGATGTGTCACTCGGCGTTGGTCGTTCGCCATCTGCTCACCAAACCCGGCGACGATGTCAGTACGGTCCGTCCGGTGCGCATCACGGGGCATGTGGCGAGTCTCAAATGGACTCGGCCGGAGTACGCCCGCCGCCTGACGAAGGCGATGGGGCCCGAGGTGAACTACGCCCGGACGCCATCCGAGGACTTTGCCAGTGTGATGATCGAGTTCGAAACCGCGGACGGCTACCGGGTGTTTGGCGAAGCGACCACGTCGTGGAGCTTTGTCGGGGCGGGCCTCAGGCTCTCGGCCGAGCTGCTGGGTCCTGAGTACTCGATGTCGTGGAATACGCTCGACAGCGGCCTCAAGCTGTTCTTCAGCCGGGAGGTGCAGGGTCGAGCCGGTGAGGATCTGGTGGAAAAGCAGAACGCGGAAATTGGTTTGATGCCGGTGGTGGCACAGGAGGCGGTCGCCTACGGTTACGAGGGCGAGAACCGGCATTTCGTCCGGGCGTTTCTTGGCAAGGAAAAGCCCATGCTGACCTTCGATCACGGGCTTGATGTCGTCCGTGTGCTGATGACGGCCTATCAGAGTGCCGAGCAGGGACGGACGGTAGAATTTCCGCCGCCCGGGATCGGCAAGTTCGTGCCCGACGTCGCCAAGCGAGGCGCGAAGCTCCCGAGGGCACGCACCAGGAAGAGTTGACGTGGTCCCCACACCCCGGAGGTCGGCGGTGACTGGCAAGATGGGACGCCTTTCGGTCATGATGTTTCTCCAGTATGCCGTCTGGGGCGCCTGGCTTCCCCTGGCCGGTCGCTATCTCTCCGCTCCGGCGGCGACGGGCGGGCTGGGCTTCACGGGCGGTCAGATCGGGCTCATCCTCGGCCTCGCGGGATCGATCGGCGCCATTGCCTCCCCGTTCATCGCCGGACAGTTGGCTGACCGGTATTTCAGCACCGAGCGGTTTCTCGCCTCGCTGCTGGTGGTCGGCGGGGTCATCAAATGGGTGACCGCCGGGCAGACCGGGTACCCGGCGTGGCTGCTTCTGTCGATCCTCTACGGCGTCGTCTACATGCCCACGCTCGCCCTCTCCAATTCAATGGCGTTTGCCCACCTCGACAAACGGGATCAGCAGTTCCCGAAGGTCCGGGTCTGGGGCACGATCGGCTGGATCGCCGTGAGCTGGATCTTTCCGATGCTGTACCTTCAAACCCACCTCCACTTCCAGTGGATGCCGCCGTTTCTGGTCGGCCCCGAAAAAGCCAACGTGACGGCTCACTTGGCGGACTCGCTGCGGTTTTCAGCCGTGATTTCATGGGGCTACGCGATGTTCTGCCTGTTCCTTCCGCATACGCCGCCCAAGCGCGATGCCGTCGAAAAGCTCGCTTTCGTCAAAGCCTTCCGGCTCCTCAAGGAACCATCGTTCGCGGTCCTGGTGGCGGCCAGTCTGCCGATCAGCATCATTCACCAGATCTATTTCATTCAGACGCCTCCGTTCCTGTCCCACCTTGGGCTGCTGGACAGCCAGATCGGACCGGCGATGACGATCGGCCAGTTCAGCGAAATCGCTATCATGGCGATGCTGGGCTGGATGCTGGTCCGCTTCGGGTTCCGGACCGTCATCACTCTTGGCGCGTTCGCCTATTTCGTTCGTTATTTCCTCTGGAGCCTTCCGGGACTGCCCCCCTCGGTTCAGGTGGCGACCCAGGCGCTCCACGGGATCTGCTACGCCTGCTTCTTCGCCGGTGGTTTCATCTATGCCGACCGGGTCGCGCCGGCTGACATCCGCCACTCGGTACAGACCGTCTTCGGTATTGTCATCCTTGGCGGCGGACCGGTGCTCGGCGGCATTTTGTCCGGGTGGCTGGCCGATCATTACGCTGCCTCGGCTGGCGGGGTCGACTTTGCCGCACTGTGGAGGGTCACAGCCATGATCGGTCTCGCCACGGCCGTCCTGTTCTATCTCTTCTTCCGCGAGCGCCGCGCGGAGACCGCGACATAGCGACCGCCGAGTTGGCAAGGCGGGCGTTTACCTTTATGCCGGTGCCTAACCTCTGCTGGTGGCTCAAAATCGTCCGGGGTCTCCGGGCCAATTCTCCGGTCGGCCTCTGGCTGGCCGGCGCGGCGTTGCCGCTCGCCGCCGGACGACCGCTGACGGCCCAGATCCAATCCGGCACCTTGGTCGTTACGGTGCGGCGGGAGGATTCGACCCTGCTGCGGGGCGCGTTTGTTCGCGCCGATCGGATCGGTGCCACGACCGACGCCGCGGGGTTGGCCCGCCTCGAACTCCCGGCCCGGTTGGTAACCATCGCGGTCTCCCATCCTGGATATGTGCCCCGGGTTTTTGAAATCACGATCCTGCCGGCGCTGTCCCAACGGTTCGATCTCTTGCTGGAACGGGAAACCGCCGCAACGCGACGGGTCTACACCGGCCGAACCATCGACAGCGCCGGCGGGTCGCCGCGTCAGGTCCAAACCCTCGGCTCAGATGATCTCGACCTCGGCACCCAGATCCACCCCACTGATCTCACCCGTCTTATCCCGGCCGAATGGGGAGTTCGAGCCCAGCAGCAATCCGGGTCGCTCGATGGTACCCGGCTCCGCCTTGGAGGTTTGAGAGGTCAGTACACCGGAATCCTGGTCGACGGCTTGCCACTGCTGGGCCAGCAGCCGGGGGCGTTCGGCGCCCTGCATCTCGCCCCGTTCGAGTTCAGTCAAGCGGAACTGCTGTCGGGCGCGGCTGGAGCCATCTACGGGCCCGGGGCGGCCGCGGGGGTCATTAACCTCATTTCTCGTCGCCCGGAGCGCGATCAGGCCCGCCTCGGGATCAACCAGTCCTCGGAAAAGGGCGGGGACGTGATGTTTTGGGGGGGCCGGCGTCAGTCGGCGACCGTGAGCGGATCATTGACCGCGAGTCTGCACCAGCAGCGCCTCGTCGATTCCGATGATGACGGCTGGGGCGAGTTTCCGAGAGCTATCAGCGTGGCGGTTCGGCCCCGCGTCTTCATCGAGCGCCCGAACGGTGATGCCCTGACCGGGACGGTTGGCTTCCTCTCGGAGGAGCGAGCCGGCGGCTATATCTCGACCAGCAATGGTGCCGATCTGTATCGAGAGGGGCGGCAGACGCAGCAAGCCGACGGTGCCGTGACGGCTTCGAAGAACCTCGGCGGCGGCGCCACGCTTCGGTTCAACCTGACCACTGTGTTTCAGACCAACACGCACAAATTCGATGAGCGCCGGGAACGGGACCGCCGCGAGATGGTGGCGGGAGATGTCGCGTTGCTTCGTCCGATGGGGCCGGGACTCCTGGTCTTCGGCATCGGTTACTGGCATGACGCGTTCCGCGAACGCGATCTCCCCCTCTTCGACTATACGGCCAGCGTTCCCGGCGTGTTCGCCGAGCTTTCGGCCCCGCTTGGGGAACGAGTTCGTGCCGTGGTGGCGGGCCGGTGCGACCAGCACAACGTGCACGGCCTGCAGTGCGTTCCTCGGCTTGATCTGCGGTATCGATCGGCGGCCGGGATCGATGTCTCGGCGTACGGCGGCCTCAGCTATACCTCGCCGATTCCGCTGACCGACGAGGTCGAGACCCTTGGCCTCGCTGGAACCGCTCCAGTCGGTCTCAAGGCCGAGCGGCTCGGCTCGGCGGGCTTCGTGGTGGAGCGTCAGTCCAGGCGATGGGACATCCGGATCGCCACGGGCTATGACCGGATCGGCCTTCCGCTTCGCCTGGTCCCTCTCGCCGGCGACCCGGCGAGCCGGCTTCGGTTGCTCAACGTGCTGGAGCCGACGCGGGTCTTTTCGGCCTCGCTGGTGGTCGGCTACCGTTCGGGCCGCGTCTCGGTCCGATCGTTCTACCGATTTCAGGACGCCACCGAAGGAGTTCCGGAATCGGCCGGGCGGCGCCAGTCTGACCTGACGCCTCGCCACCAACTCGGCGCCACGCTCAACTGGCGTGCCCCGACCGGCGCGGGTACCGAGATCCAGGTCGAGGGGATCTACGTTGGTAGACAGGCCCTCACCGACAATCCATTTCGGGCTTATTCGCCTGTCTACTCGCTTGGGAACGCACTGATTTCGCAGCGGTCGGGGCGGGCTCGGATCTATCTCAGCGCGGAAAATCTGTTCGACAAGAAGCTGCGAGCGTACGAGCCCGTGGTATTTCCGGTCCCAGGGCTTGCTGGTCGCCGCACAGCCTCGCCGTGGGTGCCCGTTCGGGGACGGGAGATCAGTCTCGGCGCAATAGTTGACTGGTAGACGTCCTTCCTAGTCGCGCCGTTTGCCGAGATCCTTCTTCGCCTCGGCTTGCCCCGCCTCGGCAGCCGCTCGAAGCCACTTCATCCCCTCAGCCTCCGATTTCCTGGTACCCTTCCCGTCGAGAAATGCTCGGGCGAGTCGATACTGGGCCTCAGGGTTGTTGGCGATCGCGGCCAGCTGATTCCAATGGAATGCCGCTAAGTCACTCCGGGCCACGCCCCGGCCCCGGGCGTACATCTCGGCCAGCCTGAGCTGACTGTCGATGTCGCCGCCGAGAGCGGCCTTCTCGAACCAGAGGGCCGCCCGCTCCGGATCGCGGGCAGTACCCAGGCCGTCGTCGAGCCGTCTGCCGGTGACTGCATACGCTCGGGTCACCCGGGCCTCAGCGGCCCGGAGGTACATCTCGGTCGACCGGCTGGGGTCGCGGTTTTCGTAGCGTCTGCCTAACCACCATGCCGCCTCCCCGTCGCCTCCCCGAGCGGCTTGCTCGAAGAATCCGGTGGCCCTCACCGAATCGACCGTCGTGCCCAGCCCTTCGGTCAGAAGCTCCGCCGTCAAGCGACTGGCTCTGGTGTTGCCGGCCTGGGCTTCCCCTATGCATTTCGCCAGGGCCCGATCCCAGTCTCGGAGATCGTAGAGCGCGGCGCATCCGGGAGCCGGCCCGATCGGCGTACTGTCAGCGCCAGCCGGGGCTGGCGCTGGTGTCGCCGTCGCGACCCGGTTCGGACTGTCGCGGCCAGGGTTGACCCGAGCCACGGGAAGGGTGCTACTCGGTCCATCGTTCCGGGGGACTGGTGCCTGGGCGTTGACTTGCGGTGGTTGCGGTTGCGCCGGGGGCAGCGGCGCGCTGATCCCCGTTGGCGTTGGCCACCAATGGATCAACCCCCACCCGGCCAAGAGCCCCGCTGCCAGGCTCCCGGCCAGCCAGGGGATCCATCGCCTCCGGTGCAACTGAGGCGGGTCGAGCGTCGGGGGATTGACGTAGCCGGGGTCGAGCAGCGCGGCGGCAAAGTCCGTGATGGTGTCAAACCGGTCTTGCGGATGCTTCTGCAAGGCCCGGTGGAGAGCCGCCACGATCGGGGCCGGCACGTTCTCGATCAGCGAGGCGAGCGGAGGCGGCTGGTCGAGCAACTGTTTGGCGATGATGGCGCGGGCGGTCTCGCCCTCGAACGGCGCCCGGCCGGCCAGCATCTGGTAGGCCACCACCGCCAGAGAGTACTGGTCACTCCGATGATCGATGTTTGGCTCGCCGGTCGCCTGTTCCGGGCTCATGTACTGTGGTGTGCCAACGACGACGCCGGTGCCGGTGAGGTCCTTTTCACCGGAGTCGACGGCTTTGGCAATACCGAAATCCATCAAACGGATCTGTCGTTCCTTGCCCTCGAGCATGATGTTCTCGGGCTTGATGTCCCGATGAACGACACTTGCCTGGTGGGCGACCGCCAGCGCCCCCGCGGCCTCGAACACGATCCGCTGGACTTCGGCGATCGGCAGGCGGCGCTGGCGTTGCAGAACCGCCTTGAGGCTCTCGCCCTCGATGAGCGGCATCACGATGTAGCAGATCCCATCCGATTCGCCGACGTCGTAAACCGGGACGATGGCCGGGTGTCGGAGGGCCGCGACGGCCTGGGCCTCGCGGCGGAACCGAGTGAGCAACGAGGGTGTCATGATCAGATCCGGCCGGAGCACCTTGATGGCCAGATCCCGGTTCAACTTCCGGTCGCGAACCCGGAAGACCTCGGCGTAGCCTCCGCGGCCGATCAATCGCCCCAATTCATAGTTCGGCCCCAGGGCTTTCTGAAGCAGATCGGGCTGCGATTCGTAGCTAGCGGAGTCAGAACGGCTGGTGGCGTTGCCTTCGCCGATGATTTGGGTGTGCGTTGCCGAACCGCACTGGGCGCAGTAAGCCGCGTCGTCAGGGAGAGAAGACTGACAGGACGGGCAGGTACGGTTGGACACGACTCGCGGAGGCTGGGACATGGACGGCAGCGATGAATCTCATGCCCGGGGTTGGGCCGGTCAAGGACGACGGCGCTTGGCGACCTCCTTCTTGGCGTCTTCGTGGCCCTGCACGGCGGCACGATCCAGCCACTGAAGTCCGACCTCTTCGTCTTTGGCCAGACCGCCCCGGCCCCGGATGTACATCATGCCAAACTGATATTCGGCTCCCGGGTGGCCCTGTTCGGCAGCCTTGCTGAACCATTTCGCCGCTTCCTGCTCGTTCTTCTCGACACCGCGCCCGCGGGTGAACATCTCGCCGAGGTTGTACTGGGCCGCCCGGTTACCCGCTTCGGCAGCGCGGCGATACCAATTGGCGGCGTCCTGATCGCTCCGCTTGGTGCCAAGACCCTGTTCGAATCGTTCCGCCAACAGGGGCCAGGCCTCTTCGACACCGCCCTCGGCCGCCTTGCGAATGAGGGCGGTCGCCTCAACGTCGTTCTGCGTGATACCGGTGCCGGTGGCGTACATCACGCCCAGGCGGAAGGTGGACTGACCGTCGCCCCCGGCAGCGGCCTTCCGATACCAGACCGCCGCCGCTGAATCCGAGCGATCGACTCCGGTGCCTTTCTGATACAGGATCGCCAGGGCCCGGCTGGCCGCCGCGCTGCCCCGATCGCCCTCCGCTCCGCACAACTTGACCGCTTCGGTCCATTTCCGGGCCGAGATGGCGATCTGGCAATTGAGGGCGGCCAACGTCGGTTCCGGCTTGGCCGCGGTCGTTGAGGCGGGCGCATCCGACTTCTTCGGGGGCGCCTTCGGAACCGCGACCGTCGGGCCAGGCGGCGGAACCACGGGTGGGCCGGGCGTGGGTCCGGCCGGGACGACGGCGCTGGGCTGCGGGGGTATGGGCGCCGGGATGGCGGTCGCCGGTCCGCCGGCGCGGTTTCGGCTCACCAGGATGGCGATGACCACGACTCCGACGGCCCCGGCCAGCGGAAGGAAGCGTCCCCCCTTTTTGGGCTCGGCCGGCCGGTCATTGGCCGCGGTCGGCCGGGGCACCGGGGCGGTGACCATCTCTGTCACCGTCGCGCCTAACGGAAGCGTGTCGGGGCCCGAAATGGCTTCGGCGAACGCCGCCATCGACGGGAACCGTTCCTTGGGATCCTTCGCGAGCGCGCGGTCGACGGCGAACGCAACCGGGGCTGGCACGTCGGGCACCAGGTCGCGGAGACTCTTGGGGACACCGACCATCTGCTGGAACAGAACCGCCCGGGTCGACTCCCCGTCGAAGGGCAGCGAACCGGTGATCATCTGGAACCCCACCACAGCCAGCGAGTACTGATCGCTTCGATGGTCGAGATGGGTGTCGCCCGCCGCCTGCTCGGGACTCATGTAGTGAGGCGTGCCGACCAGCATGCCGGTACTCGTAAGGCCTGGCGTGGAGTCGCTGGTATCAATGGCTTTGGCGATTCCGAAATCCATCAGCTGGACCCGTCGCCCCTTGCCCTCGAGCATGATGTTTTCGGGCTTGATGTCCCGGTGCACGACGCCCGCTTCGTGGGCGGCCTCGAGGGCGTCAGCGGCTTCGAGCAGAATGCGGCCGGCTTCGCGGGCCGGTCGCGGTCCCTCCCGATGAAGGAGGGCGCGGAGGCTCTCGCCCTGGATCAACGGCATCAGGATGTAGGCGATTCCAGCGGCCTCGCCAATGTCGTAGATCGGGACAATGTGGGGATGGCGAAGGGCCGCGACCGTTTCGGCCTCGCGCCGAAACCGGGTGAGGAGCTGCTCCGACAACATCAGGTCCGGCCGGAGGGCCTTGAGAGCGAGGTCCCGTTTGAGGCGCTTGTCGTGCACCAGAAAGACCTCGGCGAAGCCGCCCCGTCCGATCAGCTTGCCGAGCTCGTAGTTCCCGCCGAGGGCCTGCTGAAGCCGAGCCTTGTCGGAGGTGGCAACCCGATCTGCGTTGTAAGTCTTGATCTCACCCGTATTCTTGTCGATGGCCTGCGGCGTTTGGGTGCCGCACATCATGCAGAAGGCGGCCTCCATCGGCAGGGGATGGGCGCACGAAGGACAGGTCTTGGCGGTCGCTGACACGAGGGAAGTTTCCGCAGGAAGGCGAGTTACGGCAAGGGCGAGCCCCGACGACTGGCCTCGCCTCCGCTCGGGTCGATTGGCCCCAAACCGTTGTGAGAGTTATATTTATGGGCTTCCCTGACATCGGGTCAGTGCGGCAGTCGGGACCCTCAACGGCCCGGCGAATCACTACCAACGCCCCACAACGGTCAAGCGGTATGGCAATCATTGCGAGCAATATGCGGCGCGGCATGGCGATCATGTTCAACGGCGATCCCTGCCGGGTGCTGGATTTCCATCATCACACCCCGGGGAACCTGCGAGCACTGGTTCAGGCCAAGCTTCGAAGGCTCAAGACAGGTATCCAGTTCGAACACCGGTTCCGGGCCACCGACAGCCTCGAAATCGCTGACCTCGAGACCCACCAACTCGATTTCATGTACAAGAGCAGCACGACGTACCACTTCATGAACACCGAGAACTTCGATCAGCTGGAGGTCGAGGAAGAGGATCTCGGTGACAATGCCAAGTGGATGACCGATGGGATGCGCATCATCGCCGAGTTCTACGAAGGGCGCCCGATCGGGATCCAGATGCCCAACACCCTGACCCTCGAAGTCACGGATACCGCGCCGGTGATGAAGACCGCGACCAAAACGGCCTCGACCAAGCCGGCCGTGCTGAATAATGGCATCACGGTCAACGTGCCCGAGTTTATCCAGACCGGGGAGAAGATCCGAGTGAATCCGGAAACCGGGGAGTACCTCGACCGGGCCAAGTGATCGGGGCCCCGCATGGTCCTTTTCTTTCTTGCCGTCCAGGTGGCGGTGGCGCGGCCGCCGGCGCCGGTCCGGGATTCGGTGCCGTTCGCTCGGCTGGTGGAGTCGCTGTCCGAGTCGGGTGGCTATTTCGACTCCGACAACCTGATCTCCAACGAATTGTCCTATCTGCACATCGCTGGGGCGTTACGGAGCCGGGCCGACAAGGGGGGGGCGTACGTTGGGGTCGGGCCGGACCAGAACTTCTCCTACATCGCTGCCGTCCGGCCCTCAATCGCGTTCATCGTCGATCTCCGACGGGACAATCTCGTTCTTCACCTGCTCTACAAGAGTTTGTTTGAACTCTCCCGGAATCGGCTCGAATTCCTCTGCCTGTTGTTCGGCCGACCGGTTCCGGCCGACCGGACCGTCTGGGACAGTCGCTCGCTCACTGATCTCCTCGGTTACATCGATCGCACGGTTCCCGATACGGCCCGGCAGGCGCGGACCCAGGCGATCGTCGCTGACAGGGTCCGGAGCTACGGGCTCGGACCCCGGTCGGTCGACTACCGAACTCTGAAGCGGTTCCACGATGATTTCATCCGGGCCGGCCTCGAGCTCCGCTTCACATCCTACGGCCGGGGACCGCGTTCGTACTATCCGACGATCCGCCAGCTGTATCTGGAACGGGATCTCGCCGGGCGGGAAGCGAGTTTTCTCGCCCAGGAGGACGACTTTCGCTATGTCCAGACTCTCGAGCGGCGCGGTCGGGTCATTCCTCTGGTCGGCGATTTCGGCGGTACCCGGGCCTTCAAGGGTATCGGGCAATATCTCCGAGGGCGAGGGGAGCGGGTCAGCCTCTTCTACACCTCCAACGTCGAATTCTATGTCTTCCGTCAGCAGGTCTTCCGCCGCTACGCGGATAATGTCCGGGCGCTTCCTTGGTCCAACCGGGGCCTGATTGCGCGGAGCTACTTCGGTGGGGTCATGGGTCAGCCGCACCCGCAGGCTCGCCCCGGGTACGCCAGCGTTCAGTTGCTTCAGACCGCGGACAATTTCTTGCGCCAGGCCGCCAATCCAAACCGCGTGTCCTATCGGGATTTGGTGAGTGACCGCGCGCTCGATCTCGAGCGCCCCTGATCAACGGGGCATGGCGAAGAGACGCTTCCAGCGGATATTCGTCAGGAACGGCAGCGGCTTGTAGGTGTCGGCATCGAAGCTGAAATAGATGATCATCGGCCGGCCCCGGACGTTGGCTCGTGGAAGGAAGCCCCAGAACCGGCTGTCGTACGACTCCCGCCGATTGTCGCCCATCATGAAGAAGGAGTCCTGTGGCACCACCAAAGGTCCCCAGTCGTCGGGGTCCGGCGCGTATCCGGCCCGGTCTCCGCTGAGGAGTCGAGGCGCCTGCCATTCCCGCATCTTGGCGGATCCGGCCGGGTCGGTCTCCATGTGGCGATTGCCCGGCAGAACCCAGGGCTCCTCGACCGCGCCACCGTTGCGTTCGAGGACTCCGTCTCGCATGGCGATCGTGTCCCCCGGGACACCGATCAGGCGTTTGACGACCTTGAGACCGGCCTCCTCGACGGAATCGAAGACCAGGAGGTCGCCCCGCCGCGGCTCGCGAATCGCTGGAAGTCGCTTTCCGTTCAGGGGAACCTCGGCACCGTACAGCATCTTGTTGACGTAGAGCACATCACCGATCAGCAGCGTCCCCTCCATACTGGAAGAAGGGATCCGGAAGGCCTGGAGGATGAAGGTGCTGAACGTGAACCAGATGACCAAGGCAATCGTGATGGTCTTCGTCCAGTCCCAGATCCAGCGACCGAAAGCGCGCATCGAGACATCCGTCGGGTAAAAAGGTGGCCGAAACCGTACGAACGGTCGTGGGTCAGGTTTCAGGATCCGGCTGGTTCAGAGCTTGAGAATCCGCCGATCGTCAACGTCGAGCATGATCAGCGACCCGATCGTGCGCGCCATCATGCCGGACCCGAGGAAGGAGAGACTCTTGTTGATGGGGAAGGCTCCGCTCCAGATCGCCCCAAGAGTCACGGCGATCGCGGCGGCCGACAGGGTCGAGAGTGGGCCCTCGGGATCCCAGGTCTTCGACGTGGTCCAAAGGTGCCCCGCGAACGGCATCCAGGGCCACCCATCGTTCCGATCGATTCATGGCGTTGACCGTTTTGCGAGAGTCTCGTGGCGGTCGATCCTGCGAGCCTATATGTTACGCTATTCGGCTCAACCACTCCACTCTCCGTCGGACCAGTGATATGGCGATACCCCGGCGCGTCCTCGGTTTGATCGGGCTCACCCTGAGCCTCGGCTGTGGCAAACCCGAAGCGGCCGGAACCCTCATCAACATGACCGACAACCAGTTCAGCGGCTCGGTGGCCAGGGTCCCGGTTGGAACCCGGGTCACGTTCCTGAACGGCGGGCGGAGCGTCCACAACGCGACCGCCGTTGACGGCAGCTGGAAGAGCGGCGACGTTGCGGCTCACTCTTCCGGGGGAGGGCGCGGCGGCGACGTCGTGTTCGATAAGCCCGGCGTCTACAAATACTATTGCATTTATCACGGCACCAAAGACGGCCGGGGGATGGCCGGGGTCGTGGTCGTTGGCGGCGCGAGCTATAGCCCGAGCGCCCGGGGGGCCATCGCCGCGGTCGACAGCGCGACGGGCGTCGTGCGCCGCGTGCCGGCTGCGTATCCCACGATTCAGGCGGCGGTGGATGCCGCCGCCCCCGGCGACCTGGTCCTCGTCGACCGGGGCGTCTACCGGGAGGAGGTCACGGTCACCACCCCCTCGCTGGTAATCCGGGGTGTTGATCGCAACGAGACCATCATCGACGGCGAGTTCGTGCGGGGCAATGGAATTACGGTGCTTGCCGACGCGGTGGCCGTCGAGAACATGACCGCCCGGAACGCCCTCCTCAACGGCTTCTTCTGGACCGGCGTTACGGGCTTCCGCGGCTCCTACCTCACCGCCTACAACAACGGAGACTACGGCATTTACGCCTTCGGCGCGAAGGACGGGGTGTTCGAAGACTCGTATGCGTCGGGTTCGCCGGACTCCGGTTTCTACATCGGCCAGTGCTATCCCTGCCGGATCGTGATCCGCCACGTTGTAGCCGAGCGCAACGGGCTCGGCTTTTCGGGCACGAACGCGGGCGGGCAACTCTATCTTGTGAGCTCGGTCTGGCGGAACAACCGGGCCGGCATCGTGCCGTCGTCGCTCGACATCGAGCTCGATCCACCCCAGCGCGACGCTGTGTTCGCGGCCAACCTCGTGATCGACAACAACAATGCCGCGGCGCCGGCGATCCCGATCAATTCGGTGGCGTTCGGGAATGGCATCCTGCTGGCGGGATCGGTACGGGACACCGTCGTTCGCAACGTGGTGCTCGATCACGCCGGCCACGGGATCGTGACGAGTCCGCTGCAGGATCGCAATTATTACCCGGCCATCGACAACGTGATCCGGGACAATATCGTGCTGGGATCGGGGCGGGCCGACCTTGCCAACGCCGGGCCCGGTGAGTCCGGTAACTGTTTCTCGGGCAACGAGCACCGCACCGCGATTCCGTTCGGACTCGAGGCCGCTCGCGGCTGCCTCGGGCTTCGGATGCCATGGTGGTCCGATTGGGTCCCGTTCGGAACGGTGTTCGTCCGGGCGCTCCAACTCGGCGAGTCGTTTCCTGACTGGAAGACCCAGCCAGCCCCGCCGCCCCAGCCGGGCATGGAGACGCCGGAGGCCGCGCCGGTCCGGATCGCGAGCCACGTCTTCGAGACACTTCATTTTGATCTCGCCGCGGCAACATTGCCGGCTGGCACCGATTCGATCGTGGCGGCCTGGCGGGGTGGTGTGATCGGCCGAGACCGGACGCCGGGATGGTTCGGCCGGATCGGAGCCAACGCCGCGTTCCTCATCGGCCCGCTGGTGGTGTTCTGGTGGCTGATGCGGGTCCTTCGATCGAGGAAAGTGCCCGCGGAACGGGTCTGGCGGCGCCGTCTGGCAACCCTGGCGACCGGCCTGATCGCCTGGGTCGCGGTGGTCGGGCTCAGCATCTGGTACTACAGCCGGATCTGAACCGTGCTGCTCACGCGTCGAGATCTCGTACTCCTGGGCGGCGGCGTGACGGCTGGCGCCGGAGCCCTGCTTGGTCGCGACGCCTGGCTCGCCCGGGCTCAGGCTACCTCCGGGCTCGTCCCACCGAGGCCGACGGCACAGCGCTATGGACACGGCGCCATGCCTCCGAACGAACTCGGACCGCTCAGCCTGGACCAGGCCACCCGGCCCTCAAAACCCGATCCCCGGTCCGGTCGGACGACCCGGCGAATCATCCTCGAAGTGGTCGACCAAACCGTCGGGATCTCGGTCGATCGGAGCTTCGACGCCTGGACTTTCGGCGGAACCGTTCCCGGCCCGACGTTGCGCGCCAACGAGGGGGATGCGCTCGAGATCACGCTGCGGAATCGAACCGGCCACGCCCACAACCTCCATTTTCACGGCAACCACGAGATCGAGGCGGACGGCTGGGAGCCCGTTCCCCCGGGCGGCGAGGCCGTGTATCGGTTGACGGCGGGTCCCTTCGGCGTGCATCCCTACCATTGTGATTTCACTCCCAGCGAAGATCACATCGCCAACGGCCTCTATGGGCTGCTGATCGTCGATCCGCCAGAGTCCCGGCAACCGGCTGAGGAAGTGGTACTCGTGCTCTGCGGGTTCGATGTTGACGGCGACGGAAACAGCGACCTGTTCGGCTGGAACGGACCGACCGGTTTCTACGCCAAGTACCCCATCAAGGTCGAGTCTGGCCGACTCGTCCGGGCGTACGTCGCCAATTTCGTCGCCGATGTGCCGGTGGCGTCATTCCATCTTCACGCCCAGATGTTCGACGTCTACCGGAACGGCACTCGGCGCGAACCCGACGAACGCACCGATGTGCTTTCCCTCGCCCCGGCTGAGCGGGCCATGATCGAATTCCGCCTGCCCCGGCGAGGGCGCTACATGTTCCACCCCCATCAGCGATTTCTGGCGGAACACGGCGCCATGGGTTGGTTCAGCGCCGTCTGACCCGGCATTCCTTCCCACATCACTTTGCTACCGAGATGGATCGCCAGGATTGGTGTAGGGGTTCCCGGCCCCGGTGGTTGTCACTCCCCGCTCATCAAATCAACTGCCTGCAAAGGAGGAACGGAATGCGCCGTTCGATCTTGGTCGTGAGTTCGCTGTTGCTGATGGCTGCTTGTGGAGCCAGCACTCCAGATCCCATTTCTCCGCCGCCGCCCCCCCCGCCCCCCCCGCCGGCAAACTCCGTGTTGGTGAGTTCGAACCAGTTTTCTCCGGCGCAACTGACGACCAGCAGCGGCTCGACCGTCACTTGGACTTGGCAGGGCGGTATCCACAACCTGACGTTTGAGGACAACGTGGGCAATGCCGCTGACATGACCAGCGGCACCCACGCCCGCACGTTCAACGCCGCCGCCACGTTCCGATATCGTTGTACCAACCACTCCTCGAACTTTACCAGCGGGATGAGCGGATCGGTTGTGGTGCAGTAGTCGGGATCATTGGAATGACAAACGGGGTCGGCTCGCAGAGCCAACCCCGTTTCGTTGCCGCCGGCTTGGAGCCTAATAGCGGTAGTGATCCGGCTTGTAGGGCCCCTGGGGCTTCACTCCGATGTAAGCCGCCTGTTCGGCGGTCAACCGGGTCAACTTCGCGCCAAGCTTGTCGAGGTGGAGGCGCGCCACCTTCTCGTCGAGGTGCTTGGGCAGGACGTACACCTGCTTCCCGTACTGGCCGGCGTTCAGGTGCAGCTCGAGCTGGGCCATCACCTGATTGGTGAAGCTCGCTGACATCACGAAGCTGGGATGTCCGGTAGCGCAACCGAGATTCAGCAGCCTGCCCTCGGCCAGAATCATCACGCTGTGCCCATCCGGGAACACCCACTCGTCGTACTGTGGTTTGATGTTGATCCGCTTGATCCCCTTGATCTTCTTGAGGCCGGCCATGTCGATCTCGTTGTCGAAATGGCCGATGTTCCCGACGATGGCCTTGTCCTTCATCCGCGCCATGTGATCGGCGGTGATGATGTTGAAGTTGCCGGTCGCCGTGATGAAAATGTCGGCCGAGGAGATCACGTCCTCGATCGTCAGCACCTGATACCCTTCCATCGCCGCCTGAAGCGCGCAGATCGGGTCGATTTCTGTCACCACCACCCTCGCGCCCTGGCCGCGAAGGGCCTGCGCGCACCCTTTGCCGACCTCGCCGAACCCGAAGACAACAGTGAGCTTGCCGGAGATCATGACGTCACTGGCCCGGTTGAGTCCATCGATGACTGAGTGCCGGCATCCGTAGATGTTGTCGAATTTCGACTTGGTAACCGAGTCGTTGACGTTGATCGCCGGGAACAACAGGGTTCCCGCCTTCATCATCTCGTAGAGCCGGTGGACGCCTGTGGTCGTCTCCTCGGAGACACCCCGAATGTCCGCCGCGACCTTGGTCCATCGTCCCGGGTTTTTCTTGGCCTCGGCTCGCAGCAGGTCGAGGATGACCCCCCATTCCTCCGGGTCGCTCTCGGGTTTGAAGGCCGGAATGGCGCCCGCCTTCTCGTATTCAGCGCCCTTGTGCACGAGCATGGTCGCGTCCCCGCCGTCGTCGAGCAGCAGGTTCGGCCCCGAGCCGTCAGGCCACATCATCGCCTGCTCCGTGCACCACCAGTACTCCTCGAGGGTTTCGCCCTTCCAGGCGTACACCGGCGTCCCTCTCGGATGGTCAGGGGTGCCGTTTCTGCCAACGACCGCGGCGGCTGCCGCATGATCCTGAGTCGAGAAGATGTTGCAGGACACCCAGCGGACGTCGGCGCCGAGCTCGGTCAGGGTCTCGATCAGGACGGCCGTTTGCACGGTCATGTGCAGCGATCCCATGACCCGGGCACCGGCCAGCGGCTTCGTGTCCCGGTGCTCGGCCCGAATTGCCATCAGGCCCGGCATTTCCTGCTCCGC
Organism: Gemmatimonadota bacterium; assembly: GCA_043751835.1. GTDB lineage: Bacteria > Gemmatimonadota > Gemmatimonadetes > Gemmatimonadales > GWC2-71-9 > SHZU01. The sequence goes on from JAYUZK010000009.1 coordinate 19,575, forward strand.
CAGACGGATTTCCTTGCGACCAAACTCGGCCTCGCCAAGGTCACGGACCTTGAACGGGGGCCGACCGGCGGTCTTGGCGGCGTCGAAGGGGTGCAGGTCCAGCGCGGTGGTTGCCACGATCAGGTTCTCCCGGTGAGTGAGTTTTTCTTGGCCGAGGCCACGAACAGCAGCGGCCCCTTGGCCGACGGCTGCGGCGGTAGTCCTCGGTATGCCCCTGTTTCAAGGCCAGCGTCTTCGAACCAGCGACCGATCGTTTCCGCCTCGAAGCCAAGCCACTGATGCCCAACAGTCTCACGATAATCAGTGTGCTCGTGCGGCATCATATCGGCGACGATCAGGCGGCCTCGCGGTTTGAGCGCTCGACTCGCCTCGCGGATGGCGAGCGCCGGCTCGGCGAGGTGGTGGAGTACCAGCACGATCAGGGCGAGATCGAGCGACCCGGTCTCGATCGGCAGGGTTTCGAGCGTTCCAAGGCGGAGTTCGATGTTGGCACAGTGGTCGAGCCGCTGACGAGCGGCCGCGAGCATCGCCGGCGATTCGTCAACCGCGATGACCCGTGCCACAAACGGCGCGAGGCCGGCGGCCAGCTGTCCGGTGCCGGCACCCAGATCGCCGACCACCCAGTCGGGTTCGAGCAGGCCGCCCAGTGCCATCCAATTGATGGCGCTGCCGAAGAGTTCGACTCGGAGTCGGTCCCAGTCGCCGGCGCTCGTCGCGAAAAATTCCTGGCTTCGCGAGTGACGGCCGGAAAGGACAGCGCGGACTCGCTCGGCATCCCGCCGAGCCGCCGTACCACCCGCGAACTGGTTCCGAACGACATCCCAGAGCTGGCGAGCGTCAGGTTCGAGTGCGGTCGGGTTCAAGCGGTACCAATTGCTCGAGCCGTTCGCCCGGCTGGAGATCCAGCCGTCATCGCTGAGAACCCGGAGATGCCGGCTGACGGTCGATTGAGGAAGCTGGACGGCCTGACACAGTTCGTTGACCGCGAGCTCCTGGCTTTCCAACAGCAAAAGGAGCCGGCACCGGGTGGCGTCGGACAGGGCGCTGAGGCGGGAAAAAAGCGGCGCTGTTGTCATCCTTTAATCCGGCTATATAGATACAACGCCGAGTCAATGGAGTCAACTGTCGGGAGATACTTCCATAAGATATTGTTTTACATATAGTTGCAGCACAATCAAAGAGGCGGGTCCACCTCGTGCCAATGGGTTAGCCGCTGGTAGACCATCCCGAGCGATAACAAGGTGTCCTCCCGGCCAAGGTCGCTGACCAACTGCATCGCGATGGGCAGACCAGACCGGCTCCGACCGCACGGCAGGGCGAGCGCGGGGGCCCCCGTCAGGTTCTGAGGCGCGTTGTAGTGGCAGAAGGCTTCCGCCAATGATCGTTCCCGACCGGCAGGGCCCACGGTCAGGGTTCCGATCAGCGGGGGCAGGACCGGCAGCACGGCACCGACCAGGCAATCGACCTCGCGGAAGAGGGCCTGATACTCGGCTGCCAACCGAAGGCGCGCTTCTTCGGCCCGAACCAGCTGCAAGGCCGTGAGTTGGTAGCCGGTTTCCAGGCGAGACCGGACCAGCGGGCCGTACCCGCCAGGGTTGTCACGGAGGAACTGATCGTGGTAGCTCAGCGCCTCGGCCCCGACGATGACCCGGGATGCCTCGAGTGCCTCCTCGAGAGATGGGAGCTCGACGGAAGAAATCCGAGCGCCGAGCTTCTCGAGCGTCTGGATTGCCACTTCGATGGCCCGCCCGATCTCGTCGTCGACGTCGCGGAGCAGGAACTCCGACACGGCGATCCGGGGCCGTCGCAGGCGTCGGGACAGCGCGCCGCGAGCACGGCGCGCCGACGCCCGCGACGTGACCATTGACTCGAACAGCAGCGCGACATCCTCCACCGTCCGCGCGATCGGGCCGACATGATCCAGCGTCGCGGCCAAGGGGAATACGCCGTCGCAACTCACGGCTCCGAAGGTCGGCTTCAGTCCGACCACGCCGCAGCAGGCGGCTGGGATTCGGATCGAGCCGCGCGTGTCGGTGCCCACTGAGCCCAAGCCCAGCCCGGCCGCCACCGCGACGGCGGATCCGCCGCTCGAGCCTCCCGCCACGCGGTCGGTGCTCCACGGGTTGCGAGCCGGGCCGAAATGCTCGTTGACCGTGGTCACCCCGAAGGCTACCTCGTGCAGATTGGCTTTCCCGATCACGATGGCGCCCGCGCGCCGAAGCCGGGCAACGACCGGGGCGTCCATGCCGGCCGGAATTCCCTCGGGCAGGATTCGCGATCCCATCGTGGTTGCGGCATCCCGGGTGAGAATGAGGTCTTTGATCGAAATCGGAATCCCGAGGAGTGGCGGCCGGCTGGCGCGCGAAGCCAGTCGTCGCTCCGCCTTCCGAGCCGCCTTCCGCGCTTCGTCGGCGGTGACGGTGAGGAGGGCGTTGAGCAAGGGGTTGAGCCGGTCGATTCGGTCGAGCGTGCTGTCGATCAACTCGATCGGGGACAGACGGCGGGCGCGGAGAAGACGAACGGCACCGGCGATGGTCAGGCGGGGCGATGAGGCGGCCATGCGTGATAATAACCCGGGTCGTCCCGTCCTCCTCCCTTGCCGTAGGGGGTTTTTGGGCCCGGCCATGTCATATTTCACGGCGGTTCGAGCCGTTCGGTTCGAGCGCCATTCGAGGAGAGTGTATTGGTGACGAACGTTCGACGAGTCATTCGCCTGGTGATCGCGATGGGGGTCCTCACGACCGGGACGGTGCTCTTGGCGCAGGAGCGCCGCCCGGAGCGCCCGGCTCAGAAACCGGAGAAGGAAAAGGAAGTCGTACTGAAGGTGAAGCTGGACAAGAAACTCAAGTTCATGGCCGGATGCTGGCGGGGACGCCTGGATCCCGACACTGAGGTGGAGGAGATCTGGACCAATCCGACCGAAAACCTCCTGACCTCGACGACTCGGTACCTTCGGAAGAACCGCGCCACGTCCTTCGAGATGAGCCGGATTCTGGCCACCGACTCGGCGGTGACCTTTTCAGCCTCCTCCGAAGGGCGGCCGTTCGATGAGTACACGATGACCCAACTCGTCGACGAATTCGTCCTGTTCGAGAATCCGAAGAAACCTTTTCCCCAGAAGATCAGCTATCGGCTCGCGTCGGACGGCAGTCTGATCCCCCGGAACGAGGGCGACGGGCAGACCGCAGTCGAAGTCCGCTTCAAGAAAGTGAAGTGTCCCGGCACCTGACTCAGGGCTTGGGAGGGTTCTTTCCCCGGCTTACGAGCCAGGTCCCGGCCCCCCGCCCCCTCGAGAACACCCTCGAAAGTGGTTGACGTCGTCTCACCAGTCTCGGGGTCGGGGTACGGCTCAAGCCAGCCAGTGACCTCTTTTCCTTCACAGCGCACGAAGCTGATCTTGATCACTCTGGGCACTGTTCGTGAAGACAACATTGAGAGGGCGAGGAAGGCGGAACCGGCGTTACTTCCAGCGAAAGATTCTGACGGCCAAGGTGAAACACACCACGAGCCAGGCGGCCAGAACTCCGAACGCCAGCGACAACTGGGTGATTCCGGCACCCTCGAGCATGACGCCCCGAATACCATCGTTGAGGGCGGTCAGGGGAAGAGCCTTGATGAACGGCTGCATCGCGTCGGGGAAATTGCCCGACGAGAAGAAAACCCCCGACAAGACCCACATCGGCAGCATGACGACGTTCATCAGTCCCGATGCCGCTTCGACCGTCTTTGGCCGCGCGGCGATGAGCAAGCCCAGCCCGCCGAACGCCATCGAGCCGACCAGGCACAGCGCCGTGAGGGTGAGGATCGAGCCGCGAAGTGGCACGCCGAAGGCCAGGACCCCGAAGCTCACCAGGAAACCAATCTCGATCACCAGTAGCGTCAGCCGGGCCAGAACGAAGGAAGCGAGGTATTCGGCTCGTGACATCGGGGTCGCCACAAATCGGCGCAACAGCTTCTTCCGGCGCTGATCGACGACCGAGAAACCGATCCCCCACATGCTGCTGGCCATCAGATTCATGCCCAGCAGGCCCGGGATCAGAAAGTCGATGTACCGGGACCCGCGTTCCCGCACGAGTGCGTTGGTCGCTGGTACCGGATCCTGGCGTCCCGATGATCGCTGCAGCGCGTCATCGACGATGCGCCGCGCGGAAACGGCCTCCGGGCGGCTGTCGTCGAACCGGTATTCGACCCCACCGCCGGCGGTCGGAACCACGAGCAGCGCCACCTTCCCGGTCCGCAGCAGGCGGGTGCCGGCGGAGTCGTCGACCTCGCGAACGTCGAGTTGGGTTTCGTTGTTGAGCCCCGCGCTCACCACGGCAGACGCCTCCGTCCGCACGACAGCGACCTTGACCACCTCCGGGGGCTTGCTGCGAAAGGCGAGTCCCAGCCCCGCCGCCATCAGGAGGGGGAAGACAAAGGTCCAGAACAAGGCTTCGGGTTCGCGAAAAAATTCGCGGTACCGCGCCAGTGTCAGCTGGACGATGGCGCGATCACGCCAGTGGCGCGGGTCTGCCTTGGGGTCAGCCATCGCGGAGGTGCCGACCGGTCAGATGGACGAAGACGTCCTCGAGCGTCGCGGTGTGGGTCACGAGTTCTGACAGGGCGCCGTTCCGCCCGTTGATCAGCAAGAGCAGCGCGGGGATTGTCTGATGAATCCGGGTCACTTCGAGCTGATACCGGCCTTCTTTGACCCGAACCTTGGTGACCCCCGGCAATCCGGCAAGGTCCGACTCCGGCAGGGTGAGGCCCTCGAGCGTGAACTCGACGACGTGCTCGCTTCCGAGGAGTGCGATCAATTCGCGAGGCGTGCCCAGGGCAATGATGTTTCCGTGATCAACGATCGCCACCCGGTCGCAGAGATGTTCGGCCTCATCCATGTAGTGGGTGGTGATGATGACGGTCCGACCCTCGGATTTGAATCGATCGATCAGGTCCCAGACCTGGCGACGGGATAGCGGGTCGAGACCGGTCGTCGGCTCGTCGAGGAAGAACAGGTCGGGATCCCCGACCAGTGCACAGGCCAGGGCGAGGCGCTGTTTCTGTCCGCCGGACAGTTGGCCGACGCGGGCCGTTCGCTTTTCGTCGAGCTGAACCGCCGCTATCACGTCGTCGACCGGCCGTCTGCGGGGGTAGAAGCTGCGGAAGAGGCGGATCGTTTCCTCAACGGTGAGCTTCTCGGTCAGTTGGGTTTCCTGGAGCGAAATCCCGATCGCCGCCCGGATGGCCAGGGCGTTGTCGCGGTGTCGCATGCCGAGCACCAGGACCTCGCCCTCGTCCGGCTCGTTGAGGCCCTCGCAGATCTCGATGGTCGTCGTCTTGCCAGCGCCATTCGGCCCGAGCAGGCCGAAACACTCGCCCCGAGCAACCTCGAGGTCGAGACCGGCGACGGCGACGAGGTCGCCGTACCGCTTTACAAGGCCTCTGATCGAGAGTGCCGGGGTCGCCGTTGTATTCACGCGTCGGGGGTTCTGGGCCTCAAGGGTAACGCTGCCAGCTCCAGGTGGCCAGCGGGGTTGCGACCGCTCCAGTCCTGCCGCGAAGGAGTCAGAATCGGCGTCGGATCCCGCCGGCCTGCCAGGAGCCGTTCGGCAAAGTCGATCCGGTTCTCCAGTTCCCCGACCCGAGCGGTCAGCATCTCGATGTCCCCATTGCGCGTTTCCAGCTCGGCCTGAAGCTCGGCGACTTGGCGCCGGCGGCCTGGACGCCGAAGCCCGCGATCGTCGTCCGTATCCCATCCGTCGACTCGCCACCAACGCCGGCGGCTCCAACTCCACCCGACACTCCACCGGACCGCCGGGACAATGACGAACACCACCCAGAATAGCGACCAGAAACTCGGGAAGCCTGCTAGCACGGGTGCCATGGATCCCCCTTAGACCTTTTCCCATTCGCGTTCGATCTCGTCCGCGGCACGCTTCAGAATTTCCACGATTCGCGGCACCGCCGGGTGGTCGCCGCCCGAGCGCCAGGCCCGCTTGTAGGTCAATCCGGCGAGTCGGGTGAAGGTGTGGTTGAGGTCCGCCATGTGACCGCCGGCGAAGTCCCGCACCGTGTCGCGGACCCGATCGAAGATGTCGTCGAGCAGGTCGCGGTTCTCGTCCAGAAACTGCTCGCCTTCGGGTGTGATGTGATAGACTTTCTTGCCCTCCTCCTCCACCGCGCGGACGTATCCCTGGTCTTCGAGCAGTTGCAGGGTAGGGTAGACGGTTCCGGCCGACGCGGTGTAGCATCCGCGGAGACGTTCCTCGAGCGCCTTGATCACGTCATAACCGTGGCGAGGTTTCTCCCGGAGCAATCGGAGAATCACGAACTTCACTTCGCCTGATTCAAACATCTGGCGGCGGCGGCGGCCCCAATTGCGCTGACCTCCAGGTCCTCCGAAACGGAATGCCAACTTGCTGGGGTCGAAATCAAACCCGAATAGCTTGCCTAAGCCCCAGTCATCAAAGTCTTTAGCCATTTTAAAATATCCTTCCCGAGAACGATGGTGAGCGGCGACAATAACATGTCGTACAATGTATCATACGATATATCGTACGATAGGTTTCGATATATGTCAAGATATATCGTCAGATATAACTTATCGTTCCACTGTGGAACTGATCGACTCTTCATCCCCGTATGCGGGCGTTGTTTCCAGCGAATACGTCGTCCAGTTCCACTTTCACGCGGAGGTGCCCCGCGTTCGTTCTCTCCAAGTCCGTTGCGATCACCGCGACATTCCTGACCCGGTCGCTGGTGATTCCGGCGATCGGCATGGTGATCGTGTGCCAGTTGATCTGGCACGTCACGCCAGTGGCCACCCACTTTCCCGAGGCAATCGGGATTCAGGCCCTCCACCAGACGTTCTACATCTCGCTCACGCTCATCCTTCCCAACCTGATCCCCCAATGGATCGTGGTGGCCATGCCGTGGAGCTTGGCGTCGGCTGCGGCGTCGATTGCGGTTTGGCAGCCGATCCCGGCCCCGCTGTGGATTCCCGCGCTGGCCACGGCCGGCTGGACCGTTCTGGTCCTCGTCGTCGCGCTCTGGCGGTTCGGGTGGGAGGAGTTCTAGCGCCGCGCCTCGCCTTGCGAAACACCTGACCGGCCCAGAGATTCGGGGCGGCCGGATGTTCCAACCAGGAGTGGCGCTCATGTTTCTGGATACGCTTCTACATCCATTGCGATGGTTCGGTGGAGCCGCCGCGGTTTCGATCCTGTTCGTCTCCGGCGGGGCGGCCCAGGATGTTCGTCCCGACTACGTCAAGCGAACCGAAATGATCCGGATGCGCGACGGCGTCCTGCTCTACACGGAAATCTTCACCCCCGCCCACCAGGCCGGCCCGCTCCCGGTCCTGATGGAGCGCACGCCGTACAATGCCGCCCTGATCGGGCCCCGGCTTTCCAATCGCTACAAGCTCCTGGCAGACGACGCCTACATCTTCGTCTTCCAGGATGTTCGCGGCAAATACCAGTCCGAGGGAACCTTCGTGATGATCCGGCCACCTCGCGATCCGAAGCGAGGCGAAACGGTCGACGAAGGGAGCGATACCAACGACACCATCGACTGGCTTCTCAAGAATCTGCCCGGTCACAACGGCCGAGTGGGCATGGTGGGGATCTCCTACGGCGGCTGGCTCACCATGATGGCGCTGGTGGATCCGCACCCGGCGCTCAAGGCCGTGTCGCCTCAGGCATCTCCCGACGACATGTACCTCGGCGACGATTTCCACCACAACGGGACGTTCCGCCTGAGCTATGGCTTCGAATACGTGGCGAGCCTGGAGGCCGGGCGGATCAGTGAACCCTGGCGTTTTGACCGGGCGGATACCTTCGAATGGTTCCTCAGGCTCGGCGGTCTGGCCAACGCCGATACTCGCTACTTCAAGGGCCAGCGGCCCACCTGGACCGATTTCGTCAATCATCCGAACTTCGATGAATTCTGGCAGCGCCGGAAGGTGAGTCCGGTGTTTGCTCACAAGCCGGTGACCGTGCCGACGCTGACGGTGGCGGGCTGGTGGGATCAGGAAGATTTCTATGGTCCGCTGACGATCTATCAGGCGATGGAACCGAACGACACGAAGGGCATCAACCACATCGTGATCGGCCCCTGGAACCACGGCGGCTGGGCCCGCGGAGACGGGAACACACTGGGCCCGATTCAGTTCGGGACCAATGCCTCGGCCTGGTTTCGTGAGACGGTCGAAGGCCCCTGGTTCGCGTACTGGCTCAAGGATTGGGGCACCCTCGACCTTCCCGAAGCGCTGACCTTCCGGGCCGGCGACAACACCTGGCAGCGTCACGACCATTGGCCGCCCCGGAGCGGGGTCTCGGCCAAGTCGCTCTATCTCCAGCCGGATGGCGGGCTCGGCTGGGAGGTTCCGCGGAGCGGCGCCGCGTTCTCCTCCTATGTATCCGATCCGAATCGTCCGGTGCCGTACCGGCGACGCCCGGTCACGCCGCTGTACGGGGGCAAGGTGCCTTCGACCTGGCCGTTGTGGGAGGTGGACGATCAGCGACACGCTCACCTTCGGCCGGACGTCCTCTCCTTCGATTCCGGAATGCTTGCCGATGACGTCACGATCTCGGGCCAAGTGACGGCGCGGCTCTTCGCGGCGACCACGGGTACCGATGCCGACTGGGTCGTCAAGCTGATCGACGTCTATCCGGAAGACGTGCCGGCGGATCCCATGATGGGCGGCTATCAGCTGATGGTGGTCAACGACGTCTTTCGGGCCCGCTTCCGAAAGAGCTACGAGCACCCAGCGCCGGTGGTCGCGAATCAGGTGGCGCCCTATACGGTCGACCTCCACGCGGCCGATTACACTTTCAAGAAGGGCCATCGCATCATGGTCCAGATCCAGAGCAGCTGGTTTCCGCTGATCGACCGGAACCCCCAGCGGTTTGTCTCCAACATCTTCCTCGCCAAGGACGTCGATTTCATGACGGCAACCCAACGGATCTATCACTCGGCGCCCTATCCCAGCCGCATCGACGTGTCGGTGGTGAATCGGTGAACGTCCTCCGCTCGATCGGGCTCGTCGCGGGCCTGTCGCTGGTCTCGGCGATGCCGGCCGCGGGTCAGCATCTGCCGCCAGGTGCCCAGAAGGCCATGGACGGCTATGACCATTCCACGGTCATGATTTCGATGCGGGACGGGATTCGTCTCAATACGGTAGTGTGGCGCCCGAAGGATCAAGCCGGCCCGCTGCCGATCCTGTTCCAGCGGACGCCCTACGACGCCGACGGAAACTGCCGAGGGATCTTCTTTGAGTACGCCGCCATTGTCAGGGAGCAATATCTGCTCGTCTGCCAGGACCTCCGGGGCAAGTATGGATCGGAAGGCAAGTTCTCCATGATGCGTCCGACCAAGGCTCCCGACGATAGCAAGACCGTCGATGAGACCACCGACGCCTACGACGCGATTGACTGGCTGGTCAAGAATCTGCCGAACAACAACGGCCGCGTGGGGATGCGGGGCATTTCCTACGACGGGTGGACGACCATGATGGCGTTGCTCGATCCGCACCCCGCGCTCAAGGCCGCCTCGCCCCAGGCCTCCCCGGACGACATGTTCCTGGGCGACGACTTCCACCACAACGGGGCCTTCCGGCTGAGCTACGGCTTCGAATATGTGGCGGCCGTGGACGGGCAGACTTTCACGCCGTACGCCTTCGACCGCCTCGACACCTATGAGTGGTTCCTTCGCCTTGGCGGCCTGGCCAATGTCGACGGCAAGTACTTCCATCGGAACAAGCCGGCATGGACGGACTTCACCAGCCATCCGGCGTTCGACGAGTACTGGAAGTCCCGGAAGGTGATTCGGCACATCACCAGTGTGAAGGTGCCGACGCTGACGGTAGCCGGCTGGTGGGATCAGGAGGACTTCTACGGTCCGCTGACGATCTACGAGAAGATGGAGTCTCTCGACACCAAGGGGATCAACTACCTGGTGATCGGGCCATGGAATCACGGCGGCTGGGTCGCGCCGGAGGGCTCGTCGCTCGGCCCGATCCAGTTCGGCAGCGCGACCAGCGCCTTCTTCCGGGACTCGGTCGAAGCCCGCTGGTTTGCCTACTGGCTCAAGGATAAGGGCACGCTCGACTTGCCCGAGGCCCTGACGTTCCGGGCAGGGACGAACACCTGGCAACGCCACGACTCGTGGCCGCCGAAGACCGGCGTGGCCGAGCGGAAGCTCTATTTCGGCCCGGGCAGTCGCCTGACCTGGGAGCCGCCGGCCGCGACCGCGACGTTCGACAGCTATGTCTCGGATCCGGCGCATCCGGTGCCGTACCGGGCCCGGCCGATCGTGCCTCTCTACGGCAGCAAGCCGCGCTCGTCATGGCCGCTCTGGCAGCTCGACGATCAGCGACACAGTCACCTTCGGCCCGACGTGCTCACGTTCGAAATGAATCCCCTCGCCGAGGACCTCACGATCAGCGGCAAGGTCCTCGCCCGGCTGTTTGCTTCGACCACAGGCACCGACGCCGACTGGATCGTCAAGCTGATCGACGCCTATCCCGAGGACTATCCCGACGATCCGAAGATGGGTGGCTATCAACTGATGGTGGTGGGCGATGTGTTTCGCGGCCGGTTCGTCACCAGCTACGAGCGGCCCGCCGCGCTCACGCCCAACAAGGTCACCATGTTCCCGGTCGATCTCCATGCCGCGGACTACACGTTCAAGCGGGGTCACCGGATCATGGTCCAAGTCCAGAGCACCTGGTTTCCGCTGATCGATCGGAACCCCCAGACCTTCGTGGCCAACATCTTCGAGGCCCGCGACCAGGATTATCGAGCGGCAACCCAGCGGATCTTCCGGTCGGCGCGTTATCCGTCGCACCTGGCGGTCTCGGTGGTTACCCGGTGACCGACCTTCGCGCTACGGGTCTCGACCCGGCAGCCGAGGTGGAACTGAACACACTGCTCGGCGATCGATTCACGACGTCGCCGGCCATTCGCGAGCATCATGGGCAAGGCGAGGCCTATCCAATTTCCCATCCACCGGACGCCGTCGCCTTTCCGAAGACGACCGAGGATGTGAGCCGGATCGCGACCATCTGCAGCCGCTACCGAACGCCGATGGTGGCCTGGGGCTCGGGATCGTCGCTCGAGGGCCATATCGCGGCGGTTCGGGGGGGTGTGACGGTCGATTTTTCGGGAATGAACCAGATCACCCGCCTGTCGCAGGAAGATCTTGACGTGACGGTGGAGGCCGGCGTGACCCGGAAACAGCTGAACGAGGCCCTCAAGGGAACGGGGCTCGCCTTCTTCATCGATCCGGGCGCCGACGCAACGCTGGGCGGGATGGCGGCGACGCGGGCCTCCGGCACCACGGCGGTGCGCTACGGCACGATGCGCGAGAACATTCTTGGCCTGACGGTGGTGCTGGCAGACGGCCGGGTGATCCGGACCGGCGGGCGGGCCCGGAAGTCATCGGCCGGCTACGACCTCACCCGGCTGTTCGTCGGGTCGGAGGGGACCCTGGGGCTGATCACCGACGTGACGCTTCGGCTCCATGGGATACCGGCGGCGATCGCGGCGGCGGTTTGCCAATTCGCCACGCTCGACGGGGCGGTCGACACGGCGATTGCCACTATTCAGCTCGGGGTGCCGGTGGCCCGGATCGAATTGCTCGACGAGGTGTTCATGGGGGCCGTGAACAAGTACGCCAATCTCCAGTATGCCGCGGTCCCGACCCTCTTCTTCGAGTTCCACGGCGGCTCCGACCTGGCTGTCCGAGAGGATGCCGCGACGGTCAAGGAGTTGGCCGAGCAGAACGGCGGGTCCGACTTCCAGTGGGCCACCGACGAGGCGTCCCGTTCCAGGATCTGGAAAGCCCGGCACGAAGCGTATTTTGCCGGCCTCACGATCCGGCCGGGCAGCCGATCGTGGATCACGGACGTGTGTGTGCCGATCTCCTGCCTGGCCGAGGCGATTCGGGCCACCAAGCGGGATATCGCGGAGTCGTTCATTCCGGGCGCGGTGCTCGGTCACGTCGGCGACGGCAACTTCCACGTCGGCTACATGATCGATCCGGCCAATCCGGCGGAACTGACCGAGGCCAAGCGCCTGAATGACCGGATGGTGGACCGGGCGATCGCGGTCGGGGGTACCTGCACCGGCGAGCACGGCATCGGGCTTGGCAAGCAGGAATCGTTGCTCAAGGAACACGGTGAGGGCGTGCAGGTCATGCGGGAGATCAAGGGTGCGCTCGACCCCGACAATCTGCTCAATCCGGGAAAGATCTTTCGGTAGACTCCTCCATCGGGGAATCACTCCATGCGAATGCTTCTGGTGACCGCGACGTTCGCGGCGGCGACGGTGTTGCCGCTCGCCGCGCAAACGCCTCACGATACTTCGGCGGCGGTGATCCGGGCCGGGCGCCTGTTCGACAGCGAAACCGGCGCGTTCGTCACCCATCGGGAGATTCTGGTTCGGAACGGCCGGATCGCCGCGGTCGGTGAGAAGGTCGACCATCCGGCCGGAGCGCGGCAGATCGATCTGAGCCGTTACACGGTGATGCCGGGTCTGATCGACGCGCACACCCATCTTCTCTATCTCGCGGGCATCGGCGGCGGTCTCACGATGGAGGGCGTCAAGGCGGTGGTGAACGAGGGTCTGGCCCTCCGGGCGCTGCATGGCGCCGCGCGGGCCCGGACCTTCCTCGAGGCGGGCATCACCTCGGTCCGGGATCTCGGCAACAGCGGCCTCTTCGGCGACGTCGCCCTTCGCGACGCGATCGAGGACGGGAGCGTCGACGGGCCGAGGATGTTCGTCTCGGGGCCGGGGTTGAGTTCGGCCGGGGGCCAGTTTCCCGGCTTGAAGCGCGGCTACGAGGGGATCGCGGGTGACGAATACCAGATCGTCCACAACGCCGCCGAGGCCGCCGATCTGGTCCGGCAGAACGTGACGTTCGGTGCGACGGTCATCAAGATCTACTCGAACAACACGCCCAACGTGGGGTATCTCTCGCTCGAGGAGATGCGGGCGATCGTGGCCGCGGCCAAGGTGCACGGAGTTCGGGTGGCGGCCCACGCCACCGACGATGCCGCCGTGTACCGCGCGGCGCTGGCCGGCGTGAATTCAATCGAGCATGCCTACCGGGTGGAGGACTCCACCCTCGCGCTGATGGCGAAGAACGGGGTGACGATGGTCCCGACCGACATCGACAGCCTGACCCTGCTGCAGTACGCCAAACTCAGCAATCAGA
>JAYUZK010000010.1:0-6510 GCA_043751835.1 Gemmatimonadota bacterium
GGATCGCCGGGCGGGTTACTACTTCGGCAAGGATCGCCGCGGTCAATTGCACCGGGTTCCGTTGATGACACTGTCGATCGGCATCGTGACCAACCGGCACCGGACCTTCGCGCACCCGGCTGAAGTGAGCGAACTCGCGACGGAAATGAAGAGTTACGCCAAGACGCTCCCCGGGTCGGTATTTGTGGTTGACCGCCGACAGACCCGGACCGACGACGAACCGCGCGCCAATCGGTAGAGAACCTCGACCATGAACGCCACCTGCACCTCCTGCCAGACGGTCTTCCGGGTCGACCCCGCCAAGGTCCCGGTCGTGGGCGTTCGAGCCCGCTGCTCGGTCTGCAACGGCGTGTTCTGGGTCCGGGCATCGGAGCCGTCCGTCGCGGCGTCACCTCGACCGACCGTGACCGCGGTGGCCCCGCCCGTGCGCCCGCCGATCGAGGCACCTCCGGTCCCTTCGTTCGCTCCCCCCGCGGCCCCCCCGGCGCCGCGGCCCGCCGCCCCGCCGGCGCAGGCGCCGGCCAGGAACCTGGTGCCACCGCCCCGGACGCCGGTCGCGCCGGCGTTTGCGCCGCCGGCCGGTGTCAGCACTCCTGCTGCGCCACCCCGCTTCGCCGGACTTCCAGCCTCGTTCGCTGCCGGGGTGGCCCCGTTGCCGGCGCCGCCCGCCCGGCCGGTGGCCAAGCCGAGGGCGAATCCGTTCATGAGCCAGGACCCGGCCGCGAAGGCCCGCCGGCTGGCCCGGGCGCTCATTTCCGACATGGTGGTCTACCACCCGGCCAAGCGCCGCGAGGGCCTCCAGAACGGCTCGCTGAAGAGCCTGTTCGGCGAGGAGATCAAGAAGAGCTGGGAGGAGTACGTCGATCAGGTCGGCCTCCAGACGGCGGAGTCGACCGCGTTCTTCCACGACGCCCTGAACGAGATCCTGGCGGACGGGCGCACCATTTTCCCGTAGGGTCCCTCGGGTCAATCCGCTATGTTTATTCCGAGCCGACCATCGGTACGCTGACGGTCGGCTCGTGCGTTCAAACGCCCCTGGAAGAGAGATCTGGATGTCCGACACAACCGAGCTGCTCAGCGACCTGACACGACGAGTCTCCGAGCTTCGAGACTTTCTTTGACTTGCCCGGAAAATCCGAGCGGCTCGCGGCCCTCGAAAAGGACCAACAGGATCCCAACTTCTGGTCGAACCAGGAACGGGCCCGTGAGGCGGTGCAGGAGATCCGGACGCTGAGGGGCTGGATCGTGCCGTCCACCGAACTGGGCGGCCGGCTGACCGATGCCCTGGGCTTGGCGGAACTCCTCGACGCTGAGCCGGACACCGCCATGGAGGCCGAGCTCGGGAAAGAGGTTACCGCGCTGGACCGGGCGGTGGCTTCGTTCGAACTGAAGTCGATGCTGCAGGGGGCTGACGACCACCGCGACGCGCTGCTCACCGTTCATCCCGGTGCCGGCGGGACCGAGTCGCAGGACTGGGCCGAGATGCTGACCTACATGTATCGGCGCTGGGCCGAGCAGCACGGGTACAAGGTGACCGTGCTCGATATCGAGCCGGGTGAAGAGGCCGGCATCAAGTCGGCGTCGCTCGAGGTGCAGGGCGACTTCGCGTACGGGTTCCTCAAGGCTGAGAAGGGGGTTCACCGGCTGGTGCGGATCTCGCCGTTCGACTCCCAGTCGCGGCGCCACACCTCGTTCGCGTCGGTGTTCGTCTATCCCGACGTTGATGACACGATCGAGATCGATCTGCGGGACGAGGACATCAAGATGGACGTCTTCCGGGCATCGGGTGCCGGCGGTCAGCACGTCAACAAGACCTCGTCGGCTGTGCGGCTGACCCACTTGCCGACCAAGCTCGTAGTGTCGTGCCAGCAGGAGCGCAGTCAGCACAAGAACAAGGAAACGGCGATGAAGATGCTTCGCGCCGCGCTCTATCAGCGCAAGCTCGAGGAGCAGCAGGTCGAGCGGGACAAAGTCGAGGCGACCAAGACCGACAACTCGTGGGGCAACCAGATCCGGTCGTACGTGTTCCAGCCGTACACGATGGTCAACGACCATCGGACCGAAACCAAGGTGTCGGACGTCCAGAAGGTCATGAATGGCGACCTCGACCAGTTCATTCATGCCTACCTGAAACGGTTCGGAGGCTCGGTCTGATGAGCGGATCAGGGGAGCACAACTACATCGAGGCGGCGCGCCGCGAGAAACGAGCGCAATTGGAGGCGCTCGGCCAGCGGGCGTACGCATACCGCTACGATCGGAGCCATGTCGCCCGTGATGCCGCGGCGCTGTACCGCGACGAGATGGGGGAGGACGGCCCCGAGGTGAAAGTGGCGGGCCGGGTGGCGGCGATCCGGTCGCAGGGGAAGACGATGTTTGCCCATCTGGAGGACCAGTCGGGGCGGATTCAGGTGTACGCCAGGCAGGATGGGCTGGGCGACCAGTTCGCCATCACGAAGCTGGTCGATCTCGACGACTTTGTCGGCGTGACGGGCCGGCTCTTCCGGACCCGGACGGGTGAGATCACCGTGCGCGCCTCGGCGATCGAGATGCTCACCAAGAGCGTCAAACCGTTGCCACGGGGAAAGACCCAGACCACCGAGACCGGTGACATCGTGACCTTCGGCGGGGTCCATGATCCCGAGTTCCGGTACCGCCAGCGGTATGCCGACTTGGCGGTGCATCCTGAGGTTCGCGCCGTATTCCTTACCCGGGCCAAGGCGATCCGGTACATCCGGGCGTTCCTCGATGACCGGGGCTATCTCGAGGTCGAGACCCCAATTCTGCAGCCGCTGTATGGCGGCGCATCGGCTCGGCCGTTCGTGACGCATCACAATGCGCTCGACATGCCATTGTATCTCCGGATTGCGGACGAGCTCTATCTCAAGCGGCTCATCGCCGGCGGGTTCGACCGGGTCTACGAAATCGGGCACGACTTCCGCAACGAGGGCATGGACCGGACTCACAATCCGGAGTTCACGATGCTCGAGTTCTACGAGGCGTACGCCGACTACACCGACATGATGGCGATGATGGAGGCCATGCTCCCCGGGGTGATCGAGCATTGCCTCGGCCGGACCAGCGTCGAGGTCGACGGCCGGACCATCGACTTCGCGCCGCCGTGGCCGCGGCTCCCGTTCGTCCCGGCGATTCGTGATCGGGCCGGGATCGATATCCTCTCGGCAACCGAGACGGAGATGCGGGACAAGCTCGCTCCCACGGCCGCTTCCCGCGATGCGCTCGCTGCGATGACCGGCGGCCGGTTGATAGACGAACTGTTCAAGGCGTTCGTCGAGCCGCACCTCGTTCAGCCGACGTTCGTTACGGAACACCCGATCGCGATTTCGCCGCTCGCCAAGGTCCATCGCACCAACCCTGGCGTGGTCGAGCGGTTCGAGTTGTTCATCAACACCCGCGAAGTGGCCAACGCCTTCAGCGAACTCAACGATCCGGACGACCAGCGGGCCCGGTTCGAGGATCAGGTTAGCCAACGGGCGGCCGGGGACGACGAAGCCCAGCCGTACGACGCCGACTACGTTCGGGCCCTGGAGTACGGGATGCCGCCGACCGGCGGCCTGGGGTTGGGGATCGACCGACTGGTCATGATCCTCACCGGCCAGCCGTCGATCCGCGACGTCATCCTCTTCCCGGCCATGCGCCACGAGGCGCCCGCGGATGGGGGCGGCGGCAAGGACTGACCATGGGAGACCGCCTCGCCTCCCGATTCTGGCCCTCCGCGCTCGAACGGCGGGTGGCGGTGCGCTACCTCCGGGGCCGGAGGGCCTCCAGGTTTACCACGCTGAATACCAAGATCGCCGCCGCAGGGGTCACCATCGGGGTGGCGGCCCTCATTGTGGTCCTGGGTATCATGAACGGCCTCCACGACGACCTTCGCGACAAGATCCTGGTCGGGAACCCGCACATTCATGTCCTGACGTTCGGGGCCAACCTCCGGCTCGACCACTGGCGGTCGGTGCTGGATTTGGTGAAGCAGGACCCCGACGTGGTGGCCGCCGCCCCCGAGGTGCTCGTCAAGTCGCTGCTGATGAACAGTGCCGGCTACCCATCCGCGGTCGACGTGGTTGGGTTCGACCCCGACACCGGTGCGATGGCGGTCACCGCGCTGCCCGCCGCGATCAATTCGGGCCAGTTGTCGTTCACGCCGAAGCAGGACAGCGTCGATGGCGGGATCATTCTGGGCTACCGGCTGGCCGAGCGCCAATCGACCTATGTGGGCGACGTGGTCCGGCTGGTCGCGGGGAACCAGGCCATCAAGGTGAACCGGGCGTTAGGCGTGCCGACGCCGCGGGTCTATCGTTTCGAGGTGACCGGGACGTTCGACACCGGGATGTTCCAGTATGACGACGGTTTCGCGGTTCTTCGGCTGGACGTGGCGCAGCGATTCGCGGGCCTCGACTCGGCGGTCTCCGGGATCCAGGTGCGGATCCGGGACCCAATCGAGGCGCAAAGGGTCGCCCACCGGTTGGACCAGCGGCTCGGTCTGCCATACCGGACGCTCGCCTGGCAGGACCAGAACCAGAGTCTGTTCGGGGCCCTCAAACTGGAGAAACTCGGGATGGGGCTCATCATCACGTTCATTACCGTCGTGGCGGCCTTCAACATCATCGGGACCCTGACGATGATCGTCGGTGAACGAACCCGGGAGATCGGGATTCTGCTTGCGATGGGGCTCACCCCGAAGGCGGTTGGCCGAATCTTCGTCGCGCAGGGCGCCGCCATCGGGATGGTCGGGACCGCGCTGGGCCTGGGTCTGGGTATTCTGGTGGCCTTCATTCTGGACGGGTCGCGGCTGATCCGAATCGACCCGTCGATCTATTTTATCGACCATCTGCCCGTCCACGTCCGGCCGCTCGATGTACTCGTGGTGATCGCCGTGAGCTTCACGATCGCGCTCGCCGCCACCATTCCGGCCTCGCGATGGGCGTCGAAGCTCGAGCCGGTGGAAGCGATTCGTCACGAATGACACCCGTGCTGGAGGCCCGCGGGGTGGAGAAGAGCTACCGCGGCGGCGACGGCTCGTCGCTCACGATTCTCGACGGCCTCGACCTCGAGGTCGCGGCGGGCGAGTTCGTGGCGATCACCGGGGCGAGCGGGGCCGGCAAGAGCACGCTGCTCCACCTGCTCGGACTTCTCGATCAGGCGACCCGCGGCGTCGTGCGGATGGATGGCCGGGAGGCCGCCGACCTGACGGTCGAGGACCGGGCGTATGCGCGAAGCCGGCGGATCGGCTTCGTGTTCCAGTTCCATCATCTCCTGCGGGACTTCACGGCGCTCGAGAATGTGATGATGCCGCTGCTGATCAGCGGGGAGACCGACGCGGGCGCCGAACCCAGGGCCCGGGAGGTCCTCGAAGTCCTCGGACTTGGAGCGAGGCTCAGCCACTATCCGGCCCAACTGTCGGGCGGGGAACAGCAGCGCGTGGCGGTGGCGCGGGCTCTGGCCTCGTCCCCGGGGGTGGTGCTGGCGGACGAACCGTCGGGGAATCTCGATGCCGGGAACGCCGCGGTGCTCCACGACCTGCTCGGTTCGCTCAAGGCCAGGTTCGGAGCGGCACTGGTGGTGGCGACCCACAATCCGGACCTGGCGGCCAGGGCGGATCGGGTCCTTCGGCTCGAGGGCGGGCGACTTCATCCGGTGCTGGTGGCATGAAGCCGTGCTCGGTGTGTGGCGCGGCCGAAGGGATCGTGGACCTCACCCACATCGAGGCGGGCGAGGTTCGGACCCGTCACCTCTGCGCCAAGTGTGCGGCCGAGAAGGGCATCCAGACCCCGGCGGCGCTGTCGGAGAGTCCTCTGGGCGGGTTGCTGGCCGCGCTGGGAGCGGAGCCGGCGGCAACGCTGGCCGTGCCTCAACCGTCCGTGGCTTGTCCGGGATGCGGCGGCACCCTTCAGGATTTCCGGGAGACTGGCCGGCTCGGATGCGCCCAGTGCTACGAGGCGTTTGAAGCACCGCTCAAGGAACTGATGCGACGGCTCCAGGGCTCTACGCATCACACGGGCAAGGTCTATCAGGGGCCCGGGACGCCCTCTCCGGCCCCGGCGACGCCGGAACCCACCCGCCGGCTCAAGGAACGGCTCCGTCAGGCAATCGAAGGAGAGCAATTCGAACAGGCGGCCCGGTTGCGGGACCAGCTCAAGGAGCGGGGCGAATGGACCTGAGTCTGGTACCCGACGGTGGCTTGGGCTGGCTCCATGCCAGCGGCCCGCAGAGCCACCTGGTCCTGTCGACTCGGATCAGACTGGCCCGCAACCTGGCCGACTTTCGGTTTGGAACCCGGATTGGGAAAGGCGATCGTCAGGCGATTTTGGACCGAGTGGTCGAGGCAGCCGCTGCCACGACGACGCTGGGATCTGCCGCCACTTTCCGGATCGACGGCCTCGAGGATTGGGACCGGCGGCTGCTATTGGAACGACACTTGATCAGCCGGGAGTTGGCCGGTGAGGACGACCGGGGCCGGCCCAGGAACGCCAGGGCATTGCTTCTGCAGGACAG
>JAYUZK010000011.1:0-5947 GCA_043751835.1 Gemmatimonadota bacterium
GGGTGAGTTGTCCTGACTTGATCAGCGCCTCGAGGATCGCCTCGCGGAGGGAGTCGAGGCTCTTGTCCCCACCCTCGGGCTGCTCGGCCCACCAGGGCCAGTCCTCCGGGCCACCGGCGAATCCGGACTGGAGGAGGAAGTCGCCGAGTTGGTCGAGCAGCGCCTGGAGATTGACGGCGTCGCCCAGTTCGGGGGTGAACTTGGTGTACGTGGTGTAGCGCATCTGACGGAAAGGTGGCACCGGATCCCGGGCGGGGCAACGGGGCCGGGGCTGGCCTATCTTCCGGATGTGATCCGTTACTTCTCGCGAGCAGGCTCGGCGGTCGGGCGGAGCGTTCTCTCGATCGGGGCGCTCCAGCACCGCAATTTCCGGCTCTTCATCGGCGGCCAGTTCGTCTCGCTGTGCGGCACCTGGATGCAGAGCGTGGCGCTCGCCTGGCTGGTGCTCGAGATGACGGATTCGACGCTGAAGACCGGCCTCGTCATGACCTTGGGCGCCCTCCCGGTCCTGTTGTTTGTCCTCTACGGTGGCGTGGTGGCCGACCGGGTCAACAAGCGATTCTGGCTGATCGTCCTCCAGTGCCTGTTTCTCTGCGAAGCGATCGTGCTCGGGCTCCTGACCCTCAACCACCGGATCACGGTACCGTGGATCTACGCCCTCGCCGCGTTCACCGGGCTGGTGAGCGCGTTCGAAATCCCGATCCGGCAGGCCTACCTCGTCGAGATGGTCGGCAAGACCAACCTGATGAGCGCGATCGCGATGAACAGCACCGCGTTCAACCTTTCCCGCGTGGTCGGTCCTGCGCTGGCGGGAGTCGTGAACGCCGCCTTCGGTCCGGCGACGTGTTTCTTCGTCAACGCGGCCAGTTTTCTGGCGGTCCTGATCGGCCTCGCCATGATCGATCCCTCCACAACCCACCGTGTGGCGACCGGACGGCGGGCCGGCGTCCGGGCCGGCCTCGATCACGTCTTCAGTCTCGATCTGCCCCGGGCTCTCGTCACCCTCGCCACGGTGTTCACGCTGTTCGGCGCGTCGCTGATCGCCATCCTCCCCTCGTTCGCCCGCAAGGAACTCGGCGCCGATGTCGGGGGGTACGGGGGCTTGATGGCGGCCTTTGGCGTGGGAGCCGCGTTAGGCGCCATCACCCTGGCCGCGGTGGGCAAGCGGTTCCCCAGGGAACGGGTGGCGTTCACCGCCGGGATCGGTATCGGGGTCTGCCTCCTGATCCTGGGCCTGGTGCATGTCTTTGCCGTGGCCGTGGTGGTCCTGATTTTTACCGGGCTCTGCATGGCGCTCAACGCGATCATGACCAACACGGTGCTCCAGACGGGCGCGCCGGATCACATCCGGGGCCAGGTCGTTGGCCTCTATTCCTTCATCGTGGTCGGGATGGCGCCGTTCGGATCGGCCCAGGCGTCGTGGGTCGGCGAACAGTTCGAACCGTCGGTGTCGATCACCATTGGCGGTGTCGTCTGTCTCACCGCCGCGCTCCTGGTGAGCTGGCGGATCGGGTTCTTCCGCCGGTCGATCGCGGCGGTGGAGGCGGTCCCGGGCGGGCCTCCAGTGGAAGGCAACCGATGATCATCACGATCTCGCGGGAGATCGGGGCCGGTGGCGGCGAGGTGGGGCGGCAGGTGGCGGCTGCCCTCGGCTGGCGGGTGGTGGACAACGAGATCGTCGACGCCATCGCGGCCCGCTCGGGACTCACTCCGACCGAGGTTGCCGCCCGTGAGGAGCGGGCCCCGGGCTTCGCGGAGCGGCTGATCCGGATGCTGACCGCCGCGGCCCCGGAGATCCAGGCCGCGCCGGACGAAGTGCCTGAACTGGAAGAGGCCAGGCTGGTGGAGATCACCGGGAGTGTCGTCGCGGACATCGCCCGCGAAGGGCGCGTGGTGCTGGTCGGCCGGGCCGCGTCGGCCGTGCTCGCGCGGGATCAGGATGCCCTGCACCTGAAAGTGGTGGCGCCTCGCGATGTTCGGATCGCCGCGGTGGCCGAGCGATTGCGGTTTTCGCCGGCCGCGGCCGCGGCGGAGGTCGCCCGGTCGGACGCTGATCGGGGCCGCTACCAGGAGCAGTACTACGGCCGGAATTGGAACGACGCCTCGTACTACCATCTCGTTCTCAACACCGCGGCGCTTGGTCTCGACGGCGCGGTCCAGACGATCGTCGGCCGGGCCAAGGCCCGCTGGCCCGGGGCGACGACGGAACGGCGGCGTTCGTGAGGGGTACCTGGATACCCGCCCTTATACCTCCGGGTCTTTCCGGCGCTTCTCCCGCGGTGCGCGGATGGCGGTCCAGCCGTATTCCTCGCTCCGGCTGATCCGCTTCTGGGCGGCCAGCGCCTCCAGCACCAGCTCCGCTGCCGCCACCAGGGTTCCGGGGTCGCTTCCGCCGCCCTCGACCATCTCGCGAGCCACCGGCAGCAGGCCCGGTACGAGTGAAAAGGCCTTGAGGCAGAGATCGGTTTGCTCGTCCCCGCCGATCTTGAGGGCCTGGCCCCCTTCGAACCACGCCACGATCTCCTCTACCGGCTCGGCGTCGACATTGTCGGCTCGCGACAGGAAGGTCCGATTGCAGGCCCGGCGGATGAGATCCCTGGCGATGGCATCGGAGCCCTGCAACTCGCCCTCGTACTCGAGTTCGAGCTTGCCGGTGATGGCGGGTAGCGCCGCGTAGCAGTCGCTGATCCGTGGGACGGTGGCGGGTTCTCCCTTGGCGATGGCCCGCCGTTCGGCGTTCGAGACCACCGTCTCGATCAGACTGATTGGCAGTCGCTGACTCACGCCCGACCGCTTGTCGATCCGTCGGTCAGCGCGGGCTTCGAAGGCGACCCGCTCGATCACTTCCCTGACGAACTCCGGCGTCCGGACCGTCGGCCCGTCGCGATCGACCCAGGCCTCCTGCGCGGTGATCGTCATGCCGAGGTCGACGTCCCGCGGGTAGTGGGTCTGGATTTCCGCTCCGATCCGGTCCTTGAGCGGGGTGACGATCTTGCCGCGGGCGGTGTAGTCCTCGGGGTTGGCCGTGAAGACGAGCAGGACGTCGAGCTGAAGGCGGACCGGATAGCCTTTGATCTGAACGTCGCCTTCCTGCATGATATTGAAGAGCCCGACCTGGATCTTGCCGCTCAGGTCCGGCAATTCGTTGATCGCGAAGATGCCGCGGTTGGCCCGCGGGAGCAGGCCATAGTGCATCGTGAGCTCGTCGCTCAGGATGTGGCCACCCTTGGCGGCCTTGATCGGGTCGAGGTCGCCGATCAGATCCGCGACGGTGACATCGGGGGTCGCGAGCTTCTCGACGAACCGGGCGTCGCGCCCGACCCAGGCGATCGGCGTGCGGTCACCCATCGCCTCGATCCGTTCGCGGCCATACTTGGAAATCGGCGCGAACGGGTGGTCGTTGATTTCACTCCCCGCGATGATCGGGATCTCGTCATCAAGAAACCGGACGAGGTCCCGGAGCAGTCGGCTCTTGGCCTGGCCGCGGAGCCCGAGCAGGATGAAATCCTGGCGGGCAAGGAGCGCGTTGACGACCTGCGGCACGATGGTGTCGTCGTAGCCGTGCAGTCCCGGGAACAGGGGCTGGCCGGCCGCGAGCAGTCGAAGCAGGTTGGCGCGAATCTCGTCCTTCACCGAACGCGGGGCTCCGCTGAAAGGACTCGACTTGAGGTCGCCAAGATTGGTGGGTTTCGGGCGCATCGATATTTCCAGGGAGTCGGATTCGGTTTTTGTTCGGCAGATCGGTGCGGCGCGGCCAGCGTAAGTCCTTGGCAGTGATTGACAAACGGGCCAACAGCCTTATCTTTGCGCGCTGTGAAATTCGCGTCCCGAGACGCTGCCGGCTTGACCCGGAAAGTAAACCCCGCTCACCTAGGAGTACCAATGTACAAGTTCGTTTTGGTTGCCGCCCTGCTGGCCCTTTCGGCCTGTGGCGAGAAGAAGGCCGCTGCCCCCGCCGTTGATTCCGCCGCCGTTGCCGCTCCGGCGCCGGCCGCCGCCCCGGCCATGGCCGATTCGGCCAAGCACGACAGCACCATGATGGCCGGCGACACCACCAAGAAGAAGTAACCAGTCGGCCAGATGTGCGGAGAGCCCCGGTCGGTTCACGACCGGGGCTCTGTTGTTTCCATGATCTGAAAATCGCCGACCTCACCGCCGACGGCGATCTCCCGCCGAACCCGGGCCAGGCCCAGAAAACTGCCGTCCTCGAGCAGGAGCAGGCTTCCGGGCTTGAGTGCCGGCTTGCCGTCGGTGCCGACGACGACTGCGGGCGCCGGGGTGCCGGGCGGGGACTCCACCCGGCGGAGAACCCAGTTCGGATGACCTCGGAAATGAAGTCGGGCCACCGTCTCCTGCCCCACATAGCAGCCCTTCGAGTACGACACCCCGCCCAGTTCATCGAAGCCCGCCTCCTGGGGCAGGGTCTTGTCGTCGATGTCGGCGCCTAACGAGGGCACCCCGGCCAGAATTCGGCCGGCTCGAAGATCGGCCTCGGTGCCCGCGACCACTCCCCCCGTCCGCAGCGTTGCCTCGATCGGGGCGAGCGCCTCGGCGGGTCCCGCGAACGCGGCCGCGAAGTGGGATCGCTCGGGACCGCCGAGAACCCAGAGCGGTCCGGCCGCCCCCTCGAGTCGGGCGGCATTGCCCGCCGCCGGGATCGGGAGGTCCGGAACCGTCGTGGGACGGGGTCCGAGGAGCCAGAGTATCCGCCAGTCGTCGGAGTGATCCGACGCGCGGGCGAGGCGTGGGGGCAGCAGACGCTTGAAGCCTGCTGCCGTGGGTTCCCGCGCCGGAAGGTCGCCGATCAGCAGACACTCGCCGGCCACTCGGGCGATCCAGTAGTCGGCGATGATCATTCCCTTGGCCGTGAGCATGGCCCCGTAGCCGGCGCGGTCAGGCGCGGGCCCGGCCACGTCAGCGGTGACGAGGCCCTGCAGACAGGTCACGGCCCCTGGCCCGGCGATGGTGAGGATCGTCGCGGAGGTGTTGACCGCCATGCTCCGGAGGGGCAGCGACGCGAGCCGCTCGCGGGTGTAGGGAATCGGGAGCATCGTCAACGATAGTATCCGGCGTTACGATACGACAGGTCGAGGAGCTCGACCGGATGAGCCACGGTGGTCGGCAGTCCGGCCGCGATCAGTCCCGCTCCGATTTGCATCAGGCATCCGGGGTTCCCCGTCGTGACTACGTCGAGCCGGGGATCCGCCGCGGCGATCTCCCGGATCTTGTCGTCCAGCACCGCCCGGGACATTTCGGGGTGGAGAACGCCATAGATGCCGGCCGCTCCGCAGCACCGATCAAAGCCCGGGACGAGTCGTGGCTTCAATCCCTCGATCGCTCCGAGCACTTGCAGTACCTCGCGATGGACCCGCTGGGCGTGTTGCAGGTGACAGGGGGCATCGTAGCAGACCTCGCGGTCGATCGGCGCCCCGGGTCGCGGACCCGCCGCAGCCAGCAACTCGGACACGTCCCGGACCGAGGCCGCCAGCCGGCCGGCCTCATCGGTTTCGAGCAGGTGCCCGAGTCCCTTGAGCAGGGCCCCGCATCCGGCGCTGTTCACCACGACGTAGTCGGCTCGGCCAATCAACGCGGCAACGTTCGCTTGGGCCAGGGACCGTGCCCCGCCAAGGTCGCCGGCGTGCGCGTGCAGCGCCCCGCAGCAAACCTGGCCTTCCGGCTCGACCACCCGGTAACCGTTCGCCTTGAGGGTGCGACGGGTCGCCTCGTGCACGTGGCCGAATAGCCCCTCCATGGCACAGCCGCGGAACAGCGCCACGGTGCCGCGGTCCGGGGCCGCAGGGGTCGGCTCACCGGCCGCGCCACCGAGGGGCCGGGTCGCTTCGAGCATGCCCGCGAGAAAGCCGAGCCGGCCGGGTCCGGCGAAGACGCGGGCGACCCCGGCGCCCCTGATCCAGCGCCCGATCCCGAACGCGGCCCGCCACGCCCA
>JAYUZK010000012.1:0-5440 GCA_043751835.1 Gemmatimonadota bacterium
GAAATGGGTTCGGGCACCTTCGGCGCCGTGGTCCACCAGGGACCGCGGCTTGGCGTCTATCTGATGCCGTTCGAGATGCCCGGCGGCACCTGGATCGCGTTGGCTGTCTTCGGACCCGATACCTCCCTTGGCATCGTGCAACTGTTCTTCGGACAGCTGGTGGACGATCTGGTTCGCGAGGCGCCGCGCGAGGCGCCGGTCCGCGAGGTCCTGCCGGAGACGTTCGAGGACGATCTCAACCAGAGCCTTCGCGCACTGTTCGGGCGCTGACCGATGCCTCTCGTCAACCTCACTGCCCGCGAAATCACCTGCAAGCTGGTCTACTATGGCCCGGGCCGGTGCGGCAAGACCACCAATCTTCAGTATATCCACGGCCGGGTACCGGAGAACCGTCGTGGGCGAATGGTTTCCCTCGCGACCCAGTCGGACCGGACCCTGTTTTTTGATTTTCTGCCCATCGAACTCGGGGTGATCTCCGGCTTTACCACCCGGTTCCAACTCTACACGGTGCCGGGCCAGGTCTACTACAACGCCACCCGGCGCCTGGTGCTCCAGGGCGCGGACGGGGTGGTCTTCGTCGCCGACAGCCAGGCCCGCCGGTTCGATGAGAATGTCGACAGCTTCAAGAATCTCCAGGATAATCTCCTCGAACAGGGCATCGACATTCGCCAGATGCCGCTCGTCCTCCAGTACAACAAGCAGGATCTCCCGCCCGATCTCATCCTGTCGCCGGCTGAGCTGGACGACACCTTCAACTTCCGATCGGTCCCGAGCCTTCCGGCCGACGCACTCCACGGCACCGGCGTCTTCGAGACGCTCAAGGCGCTCTCCACCGTGGTGCTGCAACGGCTGGCGGCTCGCCCGCCCAGCCTGTGACCGATCCGTTCGCGTCGTTCGTCGCCGACCCGGCGACCCAGGAGGCCCTCGCGGCCGCCCGGCTCGTGGCGGACAGTCCGCGGATGCGATACCTGCTCTTGGTCCAGGGGAATCGCGGAGCCGGGAAGACCCACCTGCTCAAGGCGATCCGCGATCGCGCCGCCTCCGCCGACCCGCCCCGGACCGTGGAACTGGTCGCGGTGGCACGCCTCACCGAGCTGGTCCATGCCCGGGGCCTGACGGATGCCGGCGTCGCCCTCCGGGACCGGTTGCTCCGGGCGGATCTGGTTCTGCTCGATGACCTCGACGCGGCCGAGCGCCATCTTGCCGTGCAGGCCTTCCTCTACGACGTGATCGAAAGCCGACTGGTCGCCGGCCAAGCGACGGTGGCCGCCACGGCGCGACCGTTAGGCAGGATGACCGATCTCGACGGGCGCCTTGGCCGCCGGCTCCGCGAAGCCACGTTCGTGGAGCTGGGCCTGCCGGGAACGGCGGCCCGGACCGCGATCCTCGAACGACGGATCACCGAGAGCGGTGCGGTCGTTGACCCTGGACTTGGTGCCACGCTCGCCGCCGCGTCGTTTCGCTCCCTCAAGGAGTACCTCGGCGCCTTGAACCGGATTCTCGCCGTCCAGGGGGCGGCGGCGAGTCCGATCCTGCCGGCCGACGCGCTGGCCCTGCTTGGGCTCGAGTCGGAGCCGGCGGTTGAGTCCTCCCGGGTTCCGGCGGCCGCGCCGCGCGCGACAGCGACGGAATCAGCCGAGTTCGACGCGTTTCTCACGGACGTGACCGCCAACGTGGCCACCCAGTTCGATCACTGGCGCGGCCGCCTCCGCGACATCATCGCTCACTGGCAGGGCCTCGGCTTCCGCACCCGTCGCCTGGAGACTGCCCTCGCCTCCGATTCTGGATGGGATCCTGACCCGTTGATTACGGAATTCGGGCACGATGCCGGCGAGCTGCAACGGCTGGCCGCCGAAATTCGGGCGATCGCGCCCGATCTCGCCGGGGCCGAGGTTTTCCGGGATCCCGACCAGCTCGCCGCCGCCCGTCACATCGTCACGGAGTCGCGTCTCCGGCGGGCGCCGTTGTCCGCGCCGCTGCCCGATCTCACCCTGGCGCGGTTGGGGGTCGGCCCGTCGAATCGAGTCGCCCTCGAGGCGGTCGCGGCGGTCGTGGCGAACCGGGACGGTCGCCACTCTCCCCTCGTCTTCGTCGGCCCCAGCGGGGTCGGGAAGACCCACCTGCTCCATGCCCTCGGAAACACCCTCGCCGCGGCAGGTCTCGGTCCGATCGCCTGCCTGTCTGCCCACAGCTTCCTCGGCGAGCTGACCGCCCTGAAGGCGCCCGAGGATCTGGCCCAGTGGCGATCCCGCTACCAGTGGGTGGCAGCCCTGCTCCTCGACGATCTCCACCTGCTCGCCGACGAACGCAACGGCCAGGCGGAACTGCTCCAGATCTTCGGCGCGCTGGCCGAGGGCTCCCGGATCATGGCCTTCACGTCGGCCCGACCCTTGAGCGAGCTCGAAGGGTTCGACCCGCGCCTGCTCACCCGCCTCGAAGGAGGGGTGGTCGCTGAAGTGGGGCCCCCCGACCGGGAGGTTCGGCTCGCGGTCATCAAAGGCCTGCTCGCCGACACCGCGGCCGCCAATGACGTCGGCCTGATCGACTACCTCACCGCCCGGTCCGCCGACTCCGCCCGGGCGGTGCAGGGTCTGGTGCGCCGGCTCCTGGCTGAGGCGCAAGCGGAACGGACTGTGCCGTCGGCGGCGTTCGCGCGCGAGACGCTCGAGGCGGTCGAGACCCGGCCGGTTCGGCGGGAGCGCCGGAGCGCGGCGGCGAGCGGGATCCTTTCGCCAGGGATGGGTGTGATCCGGAGTCGCGAGAAGATGGTGCTCACCTGGCCCACGCCTGGGGACCGGCTGATCGGGGACTTTGGCTGATGGCGATTCGCGGAAGCCTCAAGGAGGCGAGCCTGCCCGACGTGGTCCAACTGCTCAACTTCGGGCGGCGGACCGGGTGCCTCGCGCTCAGCGACCGGCAACGATTCGGGTCGATCTACTTCGAAGAGGGATGGATTACCTACGCCACGATCGTGAACCGGCGTGACCGGATCGGCGATCTTCTGCTCCGAAACGGCACCATCACCCGGGAGCAGCTCGATCAGGCCCTCGGGATGCAGCAGGTGGCCCGCGACCGCCGGCTGGGTGAACTGCTCGTCAGTGCCGGTGCGCTCGCTGCGGCGGAACTGCGCCGGGTGTTGCGGATCCAGATCGAGGAGGCGGTCTACTCGCTCTTCGCGTGGACCGCGGGGACGTTCATGTTCGAGGCGGGCGTTCGCCCCGACAATGACGATGACCGCGAACGGATCAACCCCGAAAACCTCCTGCTCGAAGGCGCCCGCCGGGTCGACGAATGGAGTCTGATCGAGAAGAAGCTCCCCTCGTTCGATCTGGTCTTCGCCCTCGACCGGAGCGCGCTGGGCAATGAGTCGTTGAGTTTCACCGAAGCCCAGCGTCGATTGCTTTCGCTGATCGACGGCGCCCGGGACGCGAGGGAAGTCATCGACGCGTCCGGCCTCTCCGACTTCGAGGCCGGGCAGGCCCTCTTCGGCCTCATCACCGCCGGCCTCGCCCAACGGGTCGGGGTGTCGTCGAAAACCGCGCCGGCCCGGCTGGTCGAGGCCCAGATCGAGGAGCACCGCAACCTCGGCGTGGCGTTCCTCAGGTCGGACATGCTGGACGAGGCGGCCAGGGAGTTCCGGCGGGTGATGGAACTCCGCCCTTCGGAAGGGTCGGCCCCGTTCCTCCTCGGGGTCATCGCCGGCCGCCAGGGGCGCTGGCCGGACGCGGTCGATCTCTTCCGTCAGTCGCTCGACCGGGCCGGGCCCCGAGGCCATGTCATTCACAACCTCGCCGTGGCGCTCGAGGAAGTGGGACGGCTCGACCAGGCGGAGAGCCTGTTCGCCGAGGCGGCGGGACGGATGGCCGACAATCCTCGGACGTTCCAGAGCTGGGCGCTTCTCGCCCTCCGCCGCGACGATCCGGCCTCGGCCTGGGCTCGACTCGAGCGGGCTCGGGATCTCCATGGCAAGACGCCCCCGCCGATCTGGTACTTCGCCGCCGTTCAGGCCCTCGCCCGGCAGGAGCAGTTCGAGAGCGCGCTCGGTCTCGCGCACGAGAGCATCCGCCACTACCCGACTCATTCCGTCCTGCGGAACAACCTCGCCGTGCTCCTTGAGGCCGCCGGTGATGGGGCCGGCGCCGAGGCGGCCTTGACCGACGCCGCGCATGACGACCCGGTTCCGCAGGTCCACAAGAACCTCGGCGATCTCTACTATCGGTCCGGCCGGTACGACGACGCGCTTCAGCAGTACGAGCGCGCCGCGGCCCTCGATCCGGACCTTGGCGACGATCTCTATTTCAAGCTCGGGAACCTCGCCTTCCGCCGGCGTGATGCCGGCCGGGCTCGGGAGTGCTGGGAACAGGCCACCCGACTCAACCCCGGGCATCAGCTGGCCCGTGCCAATCTCGAACTGTTGCCGGTGCCGCAATGAGCCCCTCGATGGCCGCCCTTGATCGGATCCACGACCACCTCGAGCGGAGCGGGGCCGGATCTTTTCTGCTGCTCAAACCGGGCTTCCTGGATCGGCGGCTCCAGATCCGCTTTCGCGCCACCGGGGCCGTCGATCCTGTCGCCTATGCCGACCGGCTTGATCACGATCCCGCTGAAGGCCGCCGACTGGCCTCGACCGTGGCGTTAGGCGTGACCGGGTTCTTCCGGGATCCGGGGGTGTGGCGTTGGCTGGCGGAGGCGCTCGCCGCCTGGCGGGGTCCGGTCTGCCGGGGCTGGAGCGCCGGCACCGCCACCGGCGAGGAAGCCTGGTCGCTGGCCTCTGTCATGGCGGGCCTGGCCGACCGCGGCGTCCTCGCAGACTGGCGCGTGCTTGGATCCGACATTGATGAGGGTCACCTCGAGGTGGCCCGCGGCGCTGAGTACCCGGGGCGCTCCCGGCCGGCATACGCCGATCGGGTCGCCTTTGCCCGTGACGATCTTGCCGGCTGTCGCGACAGGGGCCCGTACGATGTGGTCCTCTGCCGTAATGTGATGATCTACTTCGGGGTCGAGGGACAGCGCCGGATTCTGGAGTCGGTGTGGAATGCCATGGAGACGGGAGGCCTCCTCGTCCTCGGCAAGGCGGAGTTCGTCGGCACCGAATGGCGAGACCGGCTCGCGCTGGTCGATCGCCAGGAACGGGTCTATCGGAGGGTCGGATGACAGTGGCTGCACCCCGGGTCATCGTGCGGGTGAGCGAGGCGATCGTGACCGAGGCGCCCGCCACCCTGGTCGCGCTCGCGCTGGGCAGTTGCGTCGCGATCGCTCTCTACGATCCGAGCACCCGGATCGGCGGGATGGCCCACGTGCTTCTCCCCTCGCAGTCCATGGGGCGGGTCGGCGCGCCGAGCCGTTATGCCCAGAGTGCCGTGCCGGCCTTGGTCGAACGGATGATTGCCCGAGGGGCCAGGGTTCCGAGCATGGTGGCGCGGCTGATCGGCGGGGCGAG
>JAYUZK010000013.1:0-31220 GCA_043751835.1 Gemmatimonadota bacterium
CTGGGCCGTCGGCACCGCAACGCTGGTCGGAGATCGACTGGAGGGCCACCTTGAACCTCGCACCCACGGTTCGGGCCATCGTCGGCCCTAGCGACCGATCTTGGTATCAGGCACGCCTTGGCGGCCCTGGGCGTCAACCAGGCCGCGATGGCGGCGACGATCGACCGTTGGCGACCGTGGCGCTCCTATGCCATGATGCACCTGTGGGCCAGCCTCGACTCCGCCAGCCAATAGCTTGTCGAGACCGGGCTCTGGCGATATCTCTAGAACATGCAATATCTGCGTCTTGGCCAGTCTGGGCTGGTGGTCTCCCGGCTCTGCCTCGGCTGCATGAGTTACGGCGACCCGGCCTGGCGGCCTTGGGTGCTCGACGAGGCAGCGTCCCGGCCTTTCTTCCGCCGCGCCATCGAGCTCGGCATCAACTTTTTCGATACCTCCGACATGTACGCGCTCGGACGGAGCGAGGAAATCACCGGCCGCCTGCTCCGGGAGTACGGCCGGCTCGACGAAATCGTGATCGCCACGAAGGTCTTCTTCGACATGAGAGCCGGCGCGCCGAACATGGGCGGCCTCTCTCGAAAACATATCGTTCAGGCCTGTGAGGCGAGCCTCCGCCGCCTTGGCGTCGAGACCATCGACTTGTACCAGCTCCATCGCTTCGACCCCGACACCCCGATTCAAGAGACCCTCGAAGCCCTCGACCTCCTCGTCCGGCAAGGCAAGGTCCGGTACCTCGGCGCCAGCACGACCTACGCGTGGAAACTGATGAAGTCGCTGGCGACCGCGGACGCGAAGGAGTTGCCTCGATTCATTTCGATGCAGAACCACTACAACCTGCTCTATCGTGAAGAAGAGCGGGAAATGATCCCGCTGTGTCTCGACCAGGGCCTGGGATTGATGCCCTGGTCCCCGCTCGCCAGGGGCCTTCTGGCGAGGCCGCCGGCCCCGGCTGCGACACCCCGGTCCTCCAGCGATCAGCTTACGGGCCAGCTCTATGATCACCCCGGCGACCAGGCGATCATCGCGGCCAATGCAGCCGTCGCCGCAGCTCGGGGCGTGTCCCCCGCCGAGACCGCACTGGCCTGGCTGTTGGGTCGGCCGGGCGTCTGCTCGCCGATCGTGGGGGCCACGAAAATGGACCATCTCGAGACCGCCGTTCGGGCCCTCGCGCTCACCCTGTCGGCGGATGAAATCGCCGCCCTCGAGGCGCCGTACACCCCTCGACCGATTCGAGGCTGGTACGAAAGTCGGCGGTCCTGATGACGACGCATCAACCAGATCGGGTCCGACAGTATTTGCGACGGCGTGGCTGCGCCCCCAGCGTGATCAAAGGAGGTCTCGATGGCCTCATCGCGCACTGGGAGAGTCTCGTTGACGCCGTGGAAGAGGGATACAACCTCACCTTCGACGATTACCTTAACGACATGGACTTGCGCGATATCCTGGCCGGGGCGCTCGAGGCGGCGTCGGCCGATGAAGTGACGGCGGCGGAGAAGAAGGTGGCCAAGCTCGACCAGACATTCCGCGACCTCACGGTCGAATGCGCTCCGGTCTTCGGCGAAACGGTCGCTAAGGAAAACGGACACGACCCAGTCGATCAGTGGTGGTACTTCCGCCGACCGCGAAGCCCGGCGCCCGATTTCGAAGAGGAATTGCGCGAAGTCGGCCTTGTCTGACCCGCCGCTGCTCCTGTACGACGGCTACTGCGCGCTCTGCAACGGGTGGGTGACATTCCTGCTCCGGGTCGATCGGCGCGGCACCATGTTGTTCGCGGCGCTGTCGGGGGAGACCGGCAGCCGCCTGCTTCGGCAGCACCCGGACCTCGACGGCGTTGACTCGCTGATCGTCGCCGCCGGTGGCAAGGTCTCGACTCGGTCAGCGGCGGTATTCGCGATCCTGTCCTACCTTGGCTGGCCTTGGAAGGCGCTTCTGGTCTTCCGCCTGATTCCCCGGGAAATCCGCGACTCCCTCTACGACGTCATCGCCTACTGGCGATACCGGATCTTCGGCCGGTATGATGCCTGTCCAGTAACGCCGGCCGACCAGCGCTCCCGGTTTCTTCCCTAACGCCCCAGTCTGGCCGCCGCCCGCGCGGCGATCGCCCGGCGCTGGCCGAGGTAACCGGCCCCCTGATCCCGAACCGCCGCCACCACCGCCGGGTCCGCCCGCCTCGGCGAACCGGAGTCGAACGGCGGCGCCGGATCATATTCGAGCATCAGCTGAATCCGTTTCGCCACGTCCTCGCCGGCCAGTTCCGCGGCCAGAACGAGGCCGAAATCGACGCCGGCGGTGACGCCGCCACCGGTGATCCGGTTCCGATCCACCACCACCCGCGCCTCCGTGGGGATCGCGCCGAAGAGCGCCAGGAACTCCATCGACATCCAGTGACTCGCCGCGCGATAGCCTTGGAGAAGGCCGGCCGCTCCCAACAGCAGCGAGCCGGAACACACCGAAGTGACGTACCGGGCCTTCCCACCCTGGCTCCGGAGAAACCCGAGGAACTCGGCGTCCTCGAGCATTTGGTTGACCCCGGGCCCGCCCGGAACACAGAGCACCTCGAGTGGCGGCGACTCCGCGAACGTCAGGTCCGGAACGACCCGAAGACCGGTGTCGCTGGTCACCGGTGCCGGCGTCGCTGCCAGCGCCACGACCTTCGCCCCGGGAATCCGACCGAACACCTCGAACGGCCCCGTCAAATCGAGCTGGGTAAACTGGGGGTACAGCACCATGCCGATGGTGACCGACGTCATCAGTATCGTTCCCTCGCTCCGGCAGCATTCGCCGGATACATTGATCCTTCAACCGATCCGACATCATCCAATGACTGACGCCTTCATCTTCGACGCGGTGCGTACCCCGCGCGGCCGCGGGAAGCCAGATGGCTCGCTGCACGAGGTCGCCCCCGTCGAGTTGGCGGCCACGCCGCTCCGGGCCCTCGCGCGACGCAACAACCTCGACACCTCGCTCGTCGACGACGTGATCCTTGGGTGCGTCGACGCCATCAAGGACGAGGCCGGCATCGGCCGGTGGTCGGTGCTCGCCGCCGGCTACCACGAGCGGGTCCCGGCCACCGTGATCAATCGCTACTGCGGTTCCGGCCTCGAAGCGGTCAATCTCGTCGCCGCCAAGGTGATGGCCAACCAAATCGATCTTGGCATCGGCGGCGGGGTCGAACACATGTCCCGCAACCCGATGGGGGCGTCCGGATTCGCGCCGGCCACCGATCCCTTGCTCGCTGCGGATTTCTTCTTCGTTCCCCAGGGAGTCTCGGCCGACCTGATCGCCACCAGACATGGCTACAGCCGGGGCCAGCTCGACGGGTTTGCGGTCGAGTCGCAGCGTCGAGCCAAGCAAGCCTGGGACAGAGGCTATTTCACCCAGTCTGTCGTTCCCGTGGTCGACCGCAACGGCCTCATCATCCTCGACCGGGACGAACACCTCCGTCCTGAATCTACGGTCGAGAGCCTCGGGAAGCTCGAGCCGGCGTTCGCCAAGGTCGCCAGGCTCGCCGGTTTCGACCGAGTCGTGCTCCACCGATACCCCGAGGTCGAACGCCTTGAGTACTTCCACCACGCCGGCAACTCGAGCGGAATCGTCGATGGGGCCGCCATGGTCCTGATCGGCAACGCCGACGCCGGAACCAGGATCGCTCGGAAGCCACGGGCCAGGATTCGCGGGTTTGCTGCCTGCGGCCAGGACCCGACCATCATGCTGACCGCCCCGGCTGAAGGGTGCCGTCTCGCTCTCCGCCGCGCCGGTCTCGCCGTCGCCGACGTGGACCTCTGGGAGATCAACGAGGCCTTCGCGTCGGTGGCGCTCTACTTCATGCAGGAACTCGAGCTTACCGCCGACCGGGTCAACGTTAACGGCGGTGCGATCGCCATGGGACATCCCCTTGGCGCCACCGGTGCCATCATCCTCGGCACCCTGCTCGACGAGCTTGAGCGCCGCGACCAGCGAATCGGTGTCGCCACCCTCTGCGTGGCCGGCGGTATGGCCGTCGCCACCGTAATCGAGCGAGTCTGACCATGGCCACCCACGTCACCGTCGAGATTGCGCCGGACGGCATCGCCACGCTGCTGTGGAACTCGCCCGGTCGCACCCCGAACGTTTTCAATGACGAGTCGATCGCGGACTTCCGGGCCGCGATCGAAGCGGCAATCGCCGACCCCGCCGTCAAGGGTGTCGTCATTTCCTCCGCCAAGACGGACTTCATCGTCGGCGCTGATCTCACCATGCTGATGGCCGCGCGCCGACTGACCAAGGCCCAGTTCTTCGAACGGGTGCGTGCCCTGCAGCAACTGTTCCGGAGCATCGAGACCGGCGGCAAACCCGTGGTCGCGGCCCTGAATGGTACCGCGGTGGGCGGAGGCTTCGAGCTGGCAATGGCCTGCCACGCCCGGGTGGCTGCCGACCATCCCGCCCTTCGGGTTGGGCTGCCCGAGGTGTCGCTCGGCCTCTTGCCTGGTGCGGGTGGTACTCAACGGATGCCCCGGCTGATCGGCGCCCGGGAAGCGCTTGGGCTGATCACCCAGGGCAAGACGATCGGCGCCCGAAAGGCGCTCGAACTGGGACTGGTGAGCGAGGTTGTGGCGCCGGAGGCCGTCCTGGAACGGGCTCGGGAGTTGGTTCGGACTCTGGAGCCGGTGCAGCCTTGGGATCGAAAAGGATTCCGCCCCCCGGGAGGCGAAGTCCATTCACCGGCCGGCGCCGAGGTCTTCGTCGGCACCAATGCGATGATCACCCGGGAGACCTGGGGTCACTACCTCGCGCCGCGGCTCGCCGCCTACGCGGTCTATCATGGACTTCAGTTGCCGATCGACCAGGGTTGCAAGGTCGAGGCACGGGGCTTCACCGAACTGGTCTACCATCCGCTCAGCCAGAACATGATACGGACCCTCTTCTTCAGCATGGGCGAAGCGAAGCGCCTCAAAAGCCGCCCGAAGAACGTGCCCGCCGCTGGCTACACCAGAGTCGGGGTCCTCGGCGCGGGTTTGATGGGGCACGGCATTGCCCACGCGTCGGCCATCAACGGCATCGACGTGGTGCTGCTCGACACCGATATGGCAGGGGCCCAACAAGGGAAGGAGCGAGTCGGCAGGATTCTCGCCGACGCCGTGAAGAAGGGCCGGATGACCGAGACAGCTGCTCGGACCGCACTCGACCGGGTGATCCCGACGGCGGCGTTCGAAGACCTCGCCGACTGCCAGCTCATCGTCGAGGCGGTGTTCGAGAAGCGGGAACTGAAGAACGATGTGACCCGGAAGGCGGAGGCGGTCATCGGCCCCGACGTGATCTTGGGTACCAACACCTCGACCCTCCCGATTTCCGGCTTGGCCGAGGCAAGCAACCGGCCGGAGCAGTTCATCGGCCTCCATTTCTTCTCGCCCGTCGAGAAGATGCAACTCGTGGAGGTGATTCTCGGGGCCAGGACCTCCGAGGCGACTCTCGCCCGCTCGCTCGACTTCGTCAAGGCGATCGGGAAGACGCCGGTGGTTGTGCGGGACGGTCGAGGGTTCTTTACCAGCAGGGTCTTCGGAACCTACGTGATCGAGGGGAGCGCGATGCTGGCCGAAGGCGTCGCTCCGGCCCTGATCGATAATGCCGGACGATTGGCCGGCATGCCGATGGGCCCGCTGACCGTGGCGGACATGGTCAATATTGATCTGTCATACAAGATCCGGGAACAGGCCAAGGCGGATCTCGGCGACAAATATGTGGCCCATCCCGCAGATGAGGTGATCGAGTTCATGGTGCGCCAAGGCCGGTTCGGGCAGAAGACGAAGGCCGGTTTCTTCGACTATCCGGAGGGGGGGGAGAAGCGGCTGTGGGCCGGGCTCGCCCAGCGCTTCCCCGTCCGCCCAGCGCAACCGTCCCTTGCTGAAATCAAGAACCGCCTCCTCCACATCCAGGCTATCGAGACGTTGCGTTGTCTCGAGGAAGGCATCGTGGCTCGCCCGCAGGACGCCGACGTCGGCTCGATCCTGGCCTGGGGGTTCTGCCCATTTTACGGCGGCATCGCGTCCTATATCGACTACGTTGGCCCCAAGCGCCTGCTCGAAGAGTGCGACGAACTCGCGAACCGCTTCGGCGAACGCTTCCGGCCGCCGACCCTGCTGCGGCAGATGGCCGCCGAGGGACGATTACTCTACCCGGAGGCCGCCTGACTCGACGGACCCTCGTGACGGCGGTCATCCTCGCCGCGTGGGCCTCAACCGCAAACGCCCAGGGAGCGCGGACCATGCAACACGAGTACGCCTCGGTCAACGGAATCCGGCTCCACTACGTCAAGCAGGGCACCGGCAAGCTGGTGCTGTTCCTGCACGGCTTCCCGGAATTTTGGTATGCCTGGAAAGATCAGTTGGCCGAGTTCGGCAAGGACCATCTCGCCGTCGCTCCCGATTTGCGGGGGTTCAATCTCTCCGACAAGCCGGCAGCGCTCGATGACTATCGAGCGGCGGCCATCGTCGAGGACATTCGCCAGTTGGCGCAGCACCTCAACGGCGGCGGCAAGTTCGTGCTGGTGGCCCACGATTGGGGGGGTGCGCTCGCCTGGGCTTTCGCCATGCGGTATCCCGCACTGCTCGAGAAGCTCGTCATCATCAATGCCCCACACCCGGCGGTGTTCAGCGACCTGCTGAATCACGACCCGGCCCAGCAGCGGGCCAGCCAGTACATGCTGTTCTTCCGTTCCCCGCAGGCGGAGGCGGTGCTCTCGGCCGATCACTACGCCCCACTGCTGCGATTCTTCGATGGTCTTCGGAAGGCCGGCAAGGTCACCCCCGCGGACGATGCCGCGTATGTCGACGCTTGGAGCCAGCCCGGGTCGCTCACCGGCGGCCTCAACTACTATCGCGCTTCACAAATCGGTCCGCC
This sequence comes from Gemmatimonadota bacterium, assembly GCA_043751835.1. Lineage (GTDB taxonomy): Bacteria > Gemmatimonadota > Gemmatimonadetes > Gemmatimonadales > GWC2-71-9 > SHZU01. The sequence continues at coordinate 6,877 of JAYUZK010000013.1, forward strand.
CGTTGGCGGGGTCAGGGATTCAGCCTCCACCGGAACAATTGCCGGCGACTACCGCGTGGCCGTGCCCACACTGGTCATCTGGGGCATGAAGGACGAGGCGCTCCTGCCACAGAACCTCACCGGACTCGGGCAGTATGTTCCGGATCTCACGATCGAACGGATTGATGAAGGGACCCACTGGGTTGTTCACGAGTTGCCCGAACGGATCAACGCCCTGATCCGGAGTTTTCTGACCCGTCGATAATGACCCGAGTCTCACTACTGAGGCGACCGCGGTTTCGCTCGGCGGGTCGGCGCGGCGTCGAGCGGATTCTCCGGCCAGTCATGTTTCGGATACCGCCCCTTCATATCCTTCCGGACGTCGAAATAGCTGGTGCGCCAGAACCCGGCCAAGTCTCGAGTAACCTGCACCGGCCGCCCCGCCGGTGAGAGCAACTGGATCGTGAGGGGAACCCGGCCCCCGCCGATCGTCGGTGTGACGGTCACACCGAACATCTCCTGCAGCCGGACCGGGAGGGCGGGCGCCGCCGGATCGCTGTAGTCGATCATGAGCCGCGAGCCGGTCGGGGCCTCGAACCGATCCGGCGCGAGTCGCTCGACCATCGCTCGCCGATCGTGGGGAAGCCAGTTGAGCAGGAGCAAGCCCGGGTCGACCCCAGCCAGGGAACCACGATCGGCCGTCGTGCCCAGCCACTCGTCGATCCGTCCGAGCAGACCCCCGTCGGACACATCGGGCCATCGCTCCGGTTCCAGCGCGTAAAGAAACGCCAGGCGCTGGCGAACCCGGACCGCCCCTTCCGTCCAATCAAAGAGGGCAAGACCGCCAAGGGCGATCTCCGCCACCAAGGCTTGGCGGAGCAGAACGGGCGATGGCCGGGCAACCTGATGTTCTTCGATGACGATTGCGCCGAGCCGAATCCGCTCCGTCACGACAATCGTGCGGCGCTCTGCATTCCAGGCCGTGACTACGTCCCGTTCGCCCTGCGCGGCCACCAGGTTGGCGATGACCTCCGGCCCGATCGGTGCGGCCAGCAGGATGCGGCTTTCCGCACCCGTGTCATCGACGTCGGCGACCACCAGATAGTCGGCGCGGCTGAGCGACTGGCTGACCGGCAGCGAGGCCCCCCGTCCATTGCGGAGCAGGAAGCGTCCGAATTGGCCGGTCCGGCGGGCGGCAACCCGATCCGGATAGGACCATGCGAGCAACCTTCCGGCGTCGTCATTGTCGGAGGCCCCCTCGGGGACGCCGAGCCGTTCTCGCCAGGCCCGAATATCGGCGCGCAAGCGGTGGAGCGCGTTCCGATCGACCTCGAACCCCGGAACGGTCCGACCCGCCAAGGCCTCCATCCGCAATCGGAGATCGGCGTCCGGCGGCTGCTCCGGAGCCACGCGCCGGGCGATATCCCGGTCCGACAACAGAGCAGCCAGCGTCGACGCGAGCGCTCCGTGACCCTCCTCTCGCGCCCGCAGAACCATCCGGGCCAGTCTCGGATGCATGGCAAGACCTGCCATCGACTTCCCGAGCGGGGTAATCCGTCCATCCGTATCCACGGCCTCGAGCAGCGCCAGCAGCTCGCGGGCCTGCCCCAGCGCCGCGGCCGGCGGGGGATCGATCCAGACCAGATCCGCCGGGTCCCTAACGCCTGCGGCGGCAAGCTCGAGCGCCAGCGCGGCGAGATCGGACGCCAGGATCTCGGGGGTCCGGTACCGCAGAAACCCCGCTTCCTCGCCGGCCGACCAGAGTCGGTAACAGACCCCTGGCTCGGTGCGCCCAGCCCGGCCCCGTCGCTGGTCGGCCGACGACCGGCTCACTCGCACCGTCTCGAGGCGCGTCATGCCGGTCCGGGGTGAAAACCGGGGGACCCGCATCCACCCACCGTCCACGACCACCCTGACACCAGGTACCGTGAGGCTCGTCTCGGCCACGGACGTGGCGAGAATCACCCGGCGGAACGGGCTCGGCGCCAGCACGGCATCCTGCGCCTCGGCCGGCATTGACCCGTGAAGCGGCAGTGCCCGAACTCCGGCCGGCATCCGGATGTCGGTCAGGAGGGTCTCGACCCGCCGGATTTCTCCAACTCCCGGAAGGAAAACGAGAATGTCACCCAGTTCGGCCGCGAGGGCCTCCCGAACCGTGGCGGCAACCAGCGCGTCGGTCCGTTGGCCCGGCCGGGGTGGCCGGTAGCGCGTCTCCACCGGAAACACCCGTCCCGGCGCGTCGATGATCCGGGCTCCGCCCAGAACGGCCGCCACCTCTTCGGCGTCGATCGTGGCCGACATGACCAGCACCCGCAGGTCCGGCCGAAGAACCGTTCTGGTCTGGAGCAAGAGCGCCAACCCAAGGTCGGCATGCAGACTGCGCTCGTGAAACTCATCGAGAATAACCAGCCCGTAGGGTTCGAGTGCGGGATCGGTCTGGAGTAATCTGGTGAGGACCCCCTCGGTGACGACTTCAATTCGAGTCTCTTTCGAAACCCGGGTGTCGAATCGGACTCGATAGCCGACGGTCCGTCCGACAGCTTCGCCCAAATGCCAGGCGATCCGGCTCGCCGCGGTGCGAGCCGCAAGTCGGCGAGGCTCAAGCATGATGATTCTCTTGCCGCCGAGCCAACCTTCGTTCATCAGGCGCCAGGGCACGACCGTGGTCTTGCCGGCGCCGGGCTCCGCCACGAGGACGGCGCTGCCGAACCGCGCGAGCGCCTCGCGTACCTGGGGAACAACCGCCTCGACCGGGAGCGATGCCGTCACGACTTCGGAACCTCGGCGACCACCAACCGCACCCGAATTCCGCCGTTGTCGGTCCTCGCCTGCTCGTGCCACGCCAGGGCTGCCTGGCCTTCGAGCATCCGATCGGCCGAGATCATGGCCACCTGCCAACCGGGCACCTGTCGCCTCAAGACGTTGCCGAACTGAGCGTAGAGATTCCGGAGCGGCGCACGATCACCGATCCGATGTCCATACGGCGGATTGGTTACAACCCAACCGGGACCGGAGGGCGGATCCATCGTGGAGAGTGCGCCCCGCCGCCAGTCGATGTCGCCGCTCACGCCAGCCCGGACAGCGTTCGCGGTCGCCGCCACGATTGCCCCGGGATCGCGGTCCGATCCCAGGATAGGCGCCGGGGCGCGGTCCCGGATTTCCGCCTCGAACATCGCCCGGGCTTGGCGAATGATTTCGGGATCCGCGAGAGGCCAGTTCTCGAACGCGAATCGCCGGCGGAGCCCGGGAGGAATCCGTCGCGCAATCAGGGCCGCCTCGATCGGGATCGTTCCCGAACCGCACATCGGATCGACCAACGGAGTCGATCCATCCCATCCGGCGGCCAGCAGACAACCCGCCGCCAGCGTTTCCCGGAGCGGGGCCTTCGCGACATCCGTTCGGTAGCCTCGACGGTGCAGCAGCGGCCCCGACGTGTCGACGCTGACCACACACTCGTCCCGGTGGACCCGGACGACGAATCGCTGAATCGGGAGGTCTGCAACCGCCGATCGTTCGTCCTGGTCGGCCTCCCCGCGGGCCATGACCATCTCGACGTTTGGGCAAGCCGACCGGACCGACTCGGTCAATCGCTCGATGATCGCCCGCTCGTGATACAGCTTCGACTTGCTGGTCGACACCCGCAGGTGGGCCTTGACGCCCGGAGCAAGAAACTGCTGCCATGGGACTCGGGCGCCGTGGCGTTCGAGCTCGTGGAACGAACCGGCATGGAAAGCAGCGATTCGCAACGTGATTCGGCTTGCCGTTCGCAGCCCGAGGTTGGCGCGAGCGACCGCGCGCTCATCCCCCTCGAACTCCACAGCGCCGGGTTCCATGACCCGCGGCGTGAGATTCAGCTCAGCGAGTTCCCTGGCGAGAATCATCTCCAAACCGGGATGGGTGGTCGCAAAGGCGATTCTCGCCGTGGCGGGCCCGCTCACCGGAGCCAACATCTATCGAGCCTGGTAGGAACGACGGGGAAGGATACCGCAAACCGCGGCGGGTCACGGGCCGGCGTCAACGCCGGCCCGGGTAAGACTGCTAGCGGTGCCTCACGGCTCGGAAGGAAACCATGCGCTGCCGGTCCTCGTCGAAGAGTTTGAGTCCGAGTGTCTTCATTCCCTGCCAAAAGCCAATCGTCGGAACGCCTTGGAACTCCGGGTGATCGTCGTGGCATTCCTGAAGGCGGTAGTTGGGAATCCGCGGGCTCAGGTGGTGGACATGGTGGAGCCCGATGTTCCCGCTGAACCATTGCAACACCTTCGGGAGCTTGAGGTACGTACTGCCCTGAAGCGCCGACGTGGCGTAGTCCCACTGACCCGCCGGACGCCAATAGGCTTCCTCGAACTGGTGCTGAACATAGAACAGCCAAACCCCGGAAATACCAGCCACCAGAAACGCCGGGAGGTAGATCGCCGCTGCCTTATCCAGGGCCCCGAGCAGCGCCAGCAGCACCGCGATTGCCACCAAAGTGAAGTTGGTGGCGTGAACGTTGAACTTCTCCTTGGCCGTCGTCAGATCGCCCGAGGTGGGAATCCGGTGTTTCACGAACAGCCAGACCGGCCCGATCAGCAGCAGCACGACCGGGTGACGGTAGACCCGGTATTTGAAGCGGTCGAACTTCGACAACGCCAGATATTCCTTGACGGTCAAGGTCGAGACGTCGCCATAGCCACGTTTGTCGAGGTTGCCCGACGTCGCATGGTGGATGGCGTGGTCTCGGCGCCACTGGACGTACGGCGTGAAGGTCAGAACCCCAGTGATGAATCCGACGACGTCATTCCAGCGCCGGGAACGAAAGAACGAGCCGTGCCCGCAGTCATGCATCATGATGAAGGTCCGGACCAGCAGGCCGCCGGTCGGGATCGCGAGCAGGAGGACCAGCCAGTAGCTGATCTTCATCGCGAACGCCATCAGGGTAATGCCGGCGACCAGCGGAATCAGCGTCGTACACATCTGGATCACGGCCGCCCGGTTGATGGGCTGCTGATACTTCGCTACCAGATCCCGCCACTTGGTCGAAACGTCAGTAGTCGTCATCCTCCCAATTTAGCGCCCCGAGCGGCTTCTTAGAAGATGCCGAAACGTCACGATTCAGGTCAAACGGTCCTAGGTGTAGCCCCGACAGGCACTTGCGTCGGCAGTGGCAGCCATCGAGGTGGTCGTTGACCAATCCCATCGCCTGCATGAAGGCGTACATGGTAGTTGGCCCCACTCCGCGGAGGTACTCATTTTCAGGAGAGCGGCCTTGGCGAACCGCCGGGGCCTCGAACTCGGATCGGGTTCGAATCGCCAGAAATAGGCGGCCAAGGACCCGAATTCCTCTGCCAGCTCGAGCGCCCGCCTGGCATTGTTGACGGTCGATTCAATCTTGCCCCGATGCCGGACGATGCCAGCGTCTTTCAGCAACCGGGTGACATCCCGGCCGCCGAAGCGGGCGACCCGGGCCACGGAGAAGTCCGAAAACGCTGCCCGGAAGTTGGCCCGCTTGCGGAGGATGGTTGAGGCAGATTTTCTCGAAAAGGCGGTCGTCCATGACCGGCCGACCCCATTCGGCGTCATGGTAGGCGGCGTAGTCGGGCGCCGAGGCACCCCACCAGCAGCGGACCAGCCCGTCATCGCCCTTGATCAACCCGGCATGGGCCAGTCGCGCCGGACGCTGCGTCATCGCCGATGCCACTCCGCCAATAGCTCAGCTTCGCGGGCGGCCGTGATCCCCGGATGGGCCGGCGCCTGCTCCCAAGGCGCGCCGAGCGACTTGAACCACTGAAGCGTGTCCCCTGCGGTCTCGGCGAGCGGCCGGCAGATGAGTCCCGCCGCGAGCGCCCGTCTGGGACTGATCAGGCCGTTTCCCTTGTGATCACCGATCGGCGGATACCAGATCGGGATGTCGACCCACGGCCGGATTTTGCGATCGAGCAGGAACTGCGTGTCCACCCAGGTGAACCGGACCTCGGCGCTGGTGATCGCACGGATCCCGTAGAGGACCTCGGCGATCGAGAGTCGTGAGCCGGGCCCGACCGCATTGAATGCTCCGGTGGTCCGATTCTCCACCATTCGAACAATCCACTCAGCCATGTCCCGGGCGTCGATGACCTGCACTGGATCAGTAGGATCTCCGGGGGCCAGCACCTCGCCGCCGCGATCGATGCGGACCGGCCAGTAGGTGAAGAGATTCGCGTTGTCGCCCGGGCCGACGATCCAGCCAGGCCGGACAATGGTGTTCCGATCGGGGAACGCTTCACGCACTTCCTGTTCGCAGATCACCTTCAGCGGCCCATAGTACTTCCGGGTGTCTTCCGAGTTCAGCTCGGGAAGAACGGCCTTGGGCGCGTCCTCGTCGAGATGGTCGACGCTAAAGTCCTTGTAGACATCCCCGGTCGAAATGAAGAGGTAGTGGCCCACGGCGTCTTTGAGCAGCCGGGCCGAAGCGCGGACCACGCGGGGCACGTAGCCCGAGGTATCGATCACGGCGTCCCACTGCCGGCCCTTGAGGACGTCGAGGCCGCCATCTCGATCGCCAACCAATTTCTCGACCTCGGGAAAGAGGCCCGGATTCGTCCGACCCCGATTGAACAGCGTGGGCACGTGACCGCGAGCCATCGCCGCGCGAACCATATGGGGGCCGATGAAACCGGTCCCGCCGATGAAGAGGATGCGAAGAGGGGCGGTCCGAGAACGCCGTACCGACCTCATGGTGGCCGGAAGCCCGGTTGCGACGATCGACAACGCGGCGCTCCCGGTGGCCGTGGCTTTCAGAAAGTCCCGTCTTGTCGTCATCGATGCCGGATGCGTTTGGGTGAAGGGGGAAGTGAGGAGAGAACGAGAGATGGGCGCCGCATTTCGAAATGGCTAGGGAGGGAATTGAACCCCCGACACGCGGATTTTCAGTCCGCTGCTCTACCAACTGAGCTACCTAGCCCGAAGGGCGGGCAATATAGCCCCGAACCAGCCGTCGATCTAGCCCTCGCGGGAGACCCCTAAGACTATGAACGGCAAGGTGATACTGGCCTCCGGATCAGGTCTGCTGCATTATTGGCGGCCATGCTCCCTTGCGGCCGGTTGCGCCTCGCGATGATCCCCCTGATCCTTGGGGCCTGACCGCTGGTGATCGTGGTCTCACTTGATGGGTTTCGCTGGGACTACCTTGACCGCCCCACCGCCGTCCGACTCCGGGGCCCTGGCAGCATTCGGCAGTGGGCCGGCTTGGCGGCGCCCGGCCTGCTCGACCGCACCAACCTGGTGGTCGTGTCAGACCACGGCATGACTGCCATCTCACCGGATCGGGTGATCTTCCTGGATGACTATGTCGCACTCCAGCCGGGCGACGTGGTCGATCTCGCACCGGTCACCGCCATCGACCCGGGCTCAGGAAGGCTTGACGTTTTCGCCCGGCGCCTCGTCGGTGCCCATCCCCACCTGTCCGTGTACCGGCAGGCAGACGTTCCAGCCCGTTTCCGTTTCCGAGACAGTCCCCGCATCACGCCGATCGTCGCGATCGCTGACGACGGATGGACCATTTCCACCCGAACCCAGTGGAAAATGAAACCGCTGAACGATTTGGGGAACCACGGTTACGACCACCAACTGCCCTCAATGGCCGCGATCCTGATTGGTACGGGGCCGGCCTTCCGGCGCGGGGCCGTCGTACCGGCTGTTCAGAACGTCCACGTGTATTCGCTGCTGGCCCATTTGTTTGGCGTCCGCCCGGCACCGAACGACGGCAGCCTCGATTCCGTGCTGGCCCTCCTGCGCTACTAACTCGCTATGGGATTCGGGGCTTCTTGATCAGCCCCTTGAACTTGTTCATCGCACCTTGCTTGACCGCGTCGACCGCCGCGTTGCCCAGTTCCTTTTTCATCGCGTTCAGGGCGTTGGCCATCACCTTGCCCAAGTCGAAGTTCTTGAGCATCTCGCATGCCTGCTTGGCCTGCTCCTTCTGCTCCGCGGTCATCTCGGTCGGCTGGCCTTTCGCCGCCGCTTCCGCCTTGGCCTGCTCCAACTTCACCTTCGAGGCCGCAATGGAATCCGCCAGCTGCTGACTGGCGAAGTATCCGACAAAGCCCCGTGCAGCGGAGTCGGCGTTCTCGATCCCCGCCAACGGCTTGAAGGTGATCCCGGCCGGTGGATCCCAGGTCGAGGTCGGAGGCGCACCAAGAGTGACCGCCGTTGCGGTCTGATCGAACCGGAAGCAGAGCAGATCACCGGTCGTCTTGAGAGAGAGGCGCGGTCCCTTCTTCATCGTGCAGATCGTGAAACTCGCAAACTGCCGATTCTCGCATACCTCCCCCGCGATCGTTTCCTCCCCCAGTTTGTCGCCGAGCGACCCAAAAGAGTTGATGTCGAATGCCTTCGACATCATCGCCCCCATTTCTCTCATGTTCGAATGGAAACGCTGCTTCGACGCGCCGTCGAGCTGATCGTAGGCCTTGGCGTAATGGGGGAGCAGATTCGGCGAGACCCATCCTTCTTTCTTGTCGAGGTCCACGTTGTACATCGAATCGGCCGTGACCATCGACCAATGGTTCGCCTTCGTTTCCTTCCCCAGCATCTTGATGGATGACTGGGTTCGGGTCATCAGCCGATCGCCGTCGATCGCCGTCTCCGAAGTTCCCTTCTGGTCGCCGGCTAACTGGTAGGCAATGTGGGCCTTGATGTTCATCTTGGGCATCTTGAACGGATTGGGCTGTGCGGAGGCCCCTCCAGCGACCATGACCGCCACCGCCCCGATCCATGCACCGTAACGCATCTACCCCCCTTGGTTGACCGTTGGCGGCCAGCATACCCGCCCCCTCGCCGCGTAGCGAGAGTGACTCCATATTCCGGTCATGGCACACCCCGATTTTGCCAACCTGACCGTCCTGGACCACCCTCTCATACAACATAAGCTGTCCCTCCTCCGGGACCGCGACACCGCCACGAAGAATTTTCGCCAGCTGGTGGGGGAGATCGCCATGCTGATGACCTACGAAGTCACCCGGGACCTTCCCACCGCGCCCGTGGAAGTCACCACCCCACTCGAAGCCGTCGTGGGTCGCCGGGTCGCCGGAAAGAAACTGGTCCTGGTCCCGATTCTGCGGGCCGGCCTGGGCATGGTGGACGGGATCTTGCAGTTAATCCCGTCGGCCCGGGTCGGCCATATCGGCCTGTACCGGGACCATGCCACTTTGGAGCCAGTCAGCTACTACTTCAAGGTTCCTGAGGGGAGCGAGGCCCGGGACGTATTCGTGCTTGACCCAATGCTCGCCACCGGTGGATCGGCCATCGACGCCGTCAGCAAGCTCAAGGACGCCGGGATCAGCCGGATCCGGTTTCTCTGTCTGGTGGCTGCTCCGGAAGGCGTCCGGGCCATGGGAAGGGCCCATCCGGATACTCCGGTCTTCGCGGCCTCCCTTGATCGACAGTTGAACGCCTTGGGCTACATCCTGCCCGGGTTGGGCGACGCCGGAGACCGGCTGTTCGGGACACGGTAGTCGTACTGAAAGCCGAGAGGAATTCGTCGTGAGTGGAATTCGTCTGACGTTCTGGGGAGCGGCCGGAGAAGTAACCGGCTCGATGCACCTGCTCGAGGCGGCAGGCGCACGGATCCTGCTCGATGCTGGGCTGTTCCAGGGGCGCCGGACCGAAGCGGCCAAGCGGAACGCAGAACTGCCGTTCGATCCCCGCCGAATCGACAGCGTCGTACTGAGCCATGCCCACATCGACCACGCGGGCCGCCTCCCCCTGCTGGTGCGTCACGGATTTCACGGGCCGATCTATGCCACTCCGGCGACTCGCGACCTCTGCGCCGTGATGCTGCCGGACGCGGCGCACATCCAGATGAAAGACGCCGAGTTTCTGGCGCGACATGGGCGCCCCAAGGGGCCTGAAAGCGAGCCCCTGTACAATCTCGCGGACGCCTTGGCGGTGCAGGAGCTGATGGTCGGCCAGCCCTACCGGCGAGTCAACCATCTCCGGAAGCACTTGGCGTTCGAATTCACCGAGGCAGGACACATTCTGGGCTCGGCCTCGGTGGACATGCGGCTGACCGAGGACGGTGGACACCGGCTGGTCTTTTCGGGCGACATCGGCCGCTACGGTCTGCCCATCATTCGGGATCCGGATCCTCCAGTCGGCCCCATCGATACCCTGATCGTCGAGTCCACCTACGGCAATCGCGATCATGAATCGACCGCGCAGGCTGAACAACGCCTGGCCGAGGTGGTGCGCCGGGTCGCCGCTCGGGGAGGAAAGATTCTCATCCCCTCGTTCGCCCTCGGCCGGACCCAGGAGCTCGTATACGCATTGCACCAGCTGGTCCGCGCCGGATCGATTCCCTCCGTGCCGATCTACGTCGATAGTCCCCTGGCCGTGGATGTGACCACGGTGTTCCGAATGCATCCGGAGGTTTTCGACCGCCGGGAGAAGATGCTTGAGCGCTCCGAGCGGATCTTCGATTTCTCGCTCGTCACCTACGTCCGCGACGTCGCGGATTCCAAGCGTCTCAATACCGTGAATGGCCCGGCGGTCATCATTGCCGCGTCGGGCATGGCCGAATCGGGGCGGATTCTCCATCATCTCGCCAACCACATCGGCGATCATCGCAACTGCGTCCTCTTCGTTGGGTTCCAGGCCGAGCACACGTTGGGTCGTCGCCTCCAGGCGGGACCTGACGAAGTCAAGATCTTCGGGGACACGATCCCGCGCCGCGCCGAGGTCGAGACGATCGAGGGTTACTCCGCGCACGCCGACCGCACCGAGTTGCGCACCTGGATCAAGGCGCTCGGTGGTCCGGTCAGGCGGGCGTTCGTCGTGCATGGGGAGCCCGACGCCGCCTTGGCGATGGCCGGCATTCTCAAGGAATGCGGGGTCGGCCAGGTCGACGTGCCTCGACTGGGCGAGTCGTTCGTCCTGTGAAGCGCCGGTGGGCCGTGGTGCTGCTCGCCGCGATCGGCAGCTACGCGACGTCGGTCGGGTGGGTTTGGTATGTCAGCCGCCAAGACGATCGGCAGGCGGTCGACGCCATCATCGTCTTGGGGGCCGCCCACTACAACGGGCGACCGTCGCCGGTCCTCCGGGCTCGCGTCGAGCATGGACTCCGCCTGTTTCGATCCGGTCTCGCGCCGATCATCGTGGTAACCGGCGGGACCCATCCCGGCGACATGGAGAGCGAGGCGGAGGTTGAGCGCCGGTATCTCGAGGCGGCGGGCGTGGCGAAGCCAGTCATTGTCACGCTGCCCTTCGGCCAGACAACCGAAGAAACCATGACGGCGGTCGGTCGCTGGTCCGCCGAACGGCATATCAAGGACGTGTTGCTAGTCAGCGACGGATTCCACCTCGCTCGCCTTCGCCTCGAGGCCGCCCGACTTGGGCTGCAGGCCGGAACGACGCCGGCTCCGATGAGCCCGATTTCCGCAGGGAGCCCGCAGGAACTGGCCTATTTTCTCAGGGAGGGATTCAAGCTCCCAATCGCTCTGTTTCGCAGATACGTTCACTAGTAGCTACGACAACTACCATGCTGATTTCAAGCCAACTCCTCCATACCGGTCGGGTCATCCGGATCGAGCAGGACCTGGTTCAGTTTCCCGACGGTTCGACCGGGACCCTCGACATGGTCCGCCACCCCGGGGCGGCGGCCATCGTACCCATGCTCGACCGGCTTACGGACCCGGATCCGCGGATCATTCTGATTCGCCAGTTCCGCCACGCCGCCGACGGGTTCATCTGGGAGGTTCCGGCCGGTACCTTGGGGCCCGGCGAGACTCCCGATCAGTGCGCCCGCCGGGAACTGCTTGAGGAGGCAGGCTTTGCACCGGGCCATTTACAGTTCCTGACCAGCGTCCTCACGGCCCCGGGCTTCACCGATGAGTGCATCCACCTCTATCTCGCCACCGGGTTGATCCCGGGACCAACCGATCGAGATCAGGACGAGTTCATGACGGTGCACGAGTTTCCCTGGTCGGGAATTGGGCGGATGATCCGAAATCGGGACATCCGTGACGGGAAGTCGGTCGCGGCGCTGATGTATGTCAACTCGTTTCTCCGCGGATAGCGACCTTCCCTGCTCGTCCAACCCGCATTGGGGGCTTAGGTTTCCCTGGTCTGCGTGTACGACCCGAACCCCGGATTCCATGCCAAGCCTGGCCTTTGATTCCTTCTTCAAGGCTATCCGCAAGGGCGAGATCCCCAACGCCGTCTATTTCCACGGCGCGGAGGATGTCCTGAAGGACGAAGCCATTGCCGAAATTGTGGCCCGTGCCCTCGACCCGTCGCTCAAGGATTTCAACCTCGATCAGCGGTCAGCTGCCGATCTGGATGCGGAAGCTGCCGAGACCCTCTGCAACACCCTGCCCATGATGTCGGACCGCCGCATCGTGGTGATTCGTGACGTGGAGGCCTGGAACAAGCGAGCGCGGGCCAAGGTCGCCGTTCTACGATACCTGGAACGGCCCGCGGCGGAGACAATTCTGCTGCTCGTTCAAGGCGCCGTGGAATTGGAGACCGATAGCGAGTTGGCGGCCCGTACCACCGTCGTCGAAACCGATCCGCTTCCTCCTGACCGTGCCAGGAAATGGTTGTTGCTGCAGGCTGAGCGGCGCGGGCTCGTCCTGGAAGAGGACGCGGCGCTTCATATGGTCCGCGTCACGGATGCCCGTCTCGGCGCACTGCGCTCCGAACTCGACAAGTTGGCTGGCCTCGGAGGCGGTGCGCCGCTTACCATCGACCGGGTCTCCGATTTCCTCGGCGTCCGCCACGGCGAGACTCAATTCGACTGGCGGGACGCGGTGCTCCGGGGAGAAGCCGGCCGCGCGGCGGCCATGCTCCCCCATCTGCTCGCTCAAAGCGGGGTCAGTGGCGTGTCCCTCGTGGCCCTGCTGGGCACAAACGTGGTCGGCCTCGGCCTGGCGAGAACCCACTACGACAAGGGAAGCCGGGGGCCCCAGTTGTTTCAGGCCATCAAGGGATCACTGTTCCGCGCGAGGCCGTTCCGAGTCTCTTATGATACCGCCGCCGCGGAATGGAGCCGCCTGGCGTCGGCGTGGTCTCGAACTCGGGTGGAGGGTTGCCTCAAGGCGCTCCGTAATGCCGACATCCGACTCAAGAGCACGACAGTCTCCGATGAACAGGCGATCCTGTTCGATCTCGTAATGGAGCTTACGGTTCCATGGCAGGCCGCTGCATGATGTTCCGATGGTTTGGCCCTTTGGTCGTTCTCTTTGCCCTGTTGGCGGGGCCGGTGGTTGGCCAAACCGACCCTCGCCTGGTCGCCGTCGTTCGGCTCGCCCAGGACGGGTTTCCCGACTCTGCCCGTGCGGTGGTTCGTCGACTGACATCCGCTTCCCAGCCGGCCGACTCAATCTATGCCGAACTGTTGTACACCTCGGGCGTGGTTGCGGCCACCGAGTACGAGCGACGGATTGCCCTCCGGCGCGTCATCGTCGAGTACGCGACTTCCGACTGGGCCGATGACGCCTTGCTGCTGCTGGCCCAAGTCGAATACGCAAACGGCAACCCCGGAGCCACCATGGTCCAGGCGGCGCGGCTCCTCGCCGACTATCCCGCGACTCCACTGGTCCAGGTGGCCGCATTCTGGGGGGCCCGGGCAGCCGCCGATCTCCGGAACGGAGTTGAGGCATGCCGAATGGCCGACACCGGATTGAAGGCCCCCGGTCAGGATGTCGAATTACGCAACCAGCTGGAATATCAGAAGCAGCGCTGCACCGCTATCGCGGCCCAGGCAGCCGACTCAGCCGCCCGTGCCCCGACGGCACCGTCCGACACCAGCGCCAAGGCCGGCATTGGGCCGCCCCCGGCCAGGGGCTTCCGAGTCCAAGTCGTGGCCGCGCCGACCCGAGCGAAGGCGGACCAGTTGGTGGCGTCGCTCAAGCGAATCGGAATCGGAGCCGCCACCACGAAGGAGGCCGGCTTTTACAAGGTCCGGACGGGCCCCTTCGCGACCAGGGCGGAGGCGCAGGCTGCCATCGCCCGAATCCGTGCCAGGCTGGGCGGCAAACCCTTTCTCGTCCCGGACAAGTGAGTCAAGCGCTCTCGGAGGGAACGCCCCTGCTCAAGCAGTATCGAGAGATCAAGTCGCAGCATCGCGACAAGATCCTCTTCTTCAGAATGGGCGACTTCTACGAGATGTTCTACGAGGACGCCGAGGTGGCGTCACGGGTTCTCAATATCACGTTGACGGCCCGGGGAGACGGCGTGCCCCTGGCCGGGGTGCCGGTGAAAGCGGCGGCGGAATACCTGAGGCAGCTGGTAACTCACGGCCATCGGGTAGCGATCTGCGAGCAGGTCGAAGACCCCCGGAAGGCCAAGGGCATCGTCCGGCGTGAGGTGGTCGAGACGGTGACCCCGGGGGCGTTGCTCGAGGAGGACTGGCTTCCGGGAGGCCGCAACAATTTTATCGTCGCCGTCCACCCCGGCGATCCGAACCGCCCCGCGGGGATGGCCGGGTTGGCCGCGATCGATTTGTCGACTGGCGAATTTGTGCTCGAAAGTACGCCGCGTGACCGGCTGAGCGAAGCACTCAGCCGTTTCGCACCGGCAGAGGTCGTCACCGTCCCGGCCGCGGCGGTTGAGCTCGAACGCGAAGCCATGCGGACTCATCGGGAGCCATGGGAGTTCGATGCGGAACTCGCCAGCGAAGAATTGACGCGGCGGTTTGTGCTTGCCTCGCTCGATGGTCTCGGCGTCGAACCCGCGGATGGACCTGCCGTCGGGGCCGCCGGAGCCCTGCTTCGCTACCTCACGGAGCTCCAGCCCGCCGGCCTCGCCCATCTGCGCCGACCCGAAATGCGGCGCTCCGAACGGTTCCTCTGGCTCGATGAAATGACGAGGCGGAACCTCGAATTGACCGAACCTCTGCGAGCCGGAGCCGTCGGTGTGACGCTCCTCGAGGCGCTCGACCTCACTGTCACCTCGATGGGCGGACGGCTGCTTCGTCAATGGATCGTCTCGCCCCTCCGCGATGTCGCCGCGATCGAAGCCCGACTCGACGGGGTCCAGGCCGCGGTCGAGCGGGCGCTCCCCCGAGGTGAGGCACGGGAAGCGCTCGACGGCGTCCGCGACCTGGGGCGGCTTTCAGGCCGGGCGGCGGCCGGCCGGGCCAACCCCCGGGAACTGGGCGCCCTCCGAGATTCCTTCCGCCGGCTACCGCGCGTGGCAGCGGCACTCGCCCGACTTCAACCGACCGCGTGCTCCGTCAGCCACCCATTCCGGCGTCTTGCGGACAACCTCGACTTGCTCGAGGACCTCACCACGGAACTGGAAGCGGCCCTCGCGGATCGTCCGCCGGTGAATCTGGCCGACGGTGGGGTCATCCGGGCTGGTTTCGATCCTGACCTTGATGAAGCCCGGAGTCTCCGGGATGGCGGGCGGCAGTACATCGCGTCGATTCAGCAGAGGGAGCGCGACCGGACCGGAATCAACTCACTGAAGGTGGGCTACAACCGGGTCTTCGGGTATTTCATCGAGGTAACCCGCACCCACTCGGCCCGGATTCCGCCGGACTACGAGCGGAGGCAGACGCTTGCCACCGTCGAGCGGTACGTGACGCCGGAAATCAAGGAGTACGAGGCGAAGGTGCTTGGGGCCGAAGAGCGGATGACGGCGCGGGAGGCCGAGCTGTTCAACGCACTGCGCAGCCAGGTCGGGGCGGCGATCGCCCGGATTCAGCGAACCGCCGACGTTCTTGCCGAGCTCGATGTAACCATCGGACTGGCCGAAGCCGCCGTCATCCATCGGTATGTCAGACCCGTCGTGCACGACGGGGCCGAGCTCGTTCTGATCGAGTGCCGCCACCCCGTCATCGAACGGCTGATGCCGCGCGAATCCTTCATCCCGAACGACGTGCATTTCGACCCGGCCAGCCGGGTCCAGTTAGTTACCGGCCCCAACATGGCGGGCAAATCGACCATCCTCCGACAGATCGGACTGGTGGTCATCATGGCGCAGATGGGGTCGTTCGTGCCGGCGGCCAGTGCCTCCGTCGGCGCGGTCGACCGGCTGTTCACCCGCGTCGGCGCCAGCGACAATCTGGCGCGGGGCCAGTCGACCTTCATGGTCGAAATGAGCGAAACGAGCGCCATCCTTCACAACGCGACGCCTCGGAGCCTCGTCCTTCTCGACGAAATCGGCCGCGGGACGTCCACCTACGACGGCGTCGCGATTGCGTGGGCGGTGACCGAATATCTCCATGACCGGGTCGGCTGCAAGACGATGTTCGCGACTCACTACCACGAGTTGATGCAGTTGCCTGAACGGCTCGCTCACGCCCGAAACATGAACGTGGCGGTCCGCGAGACTGGCGACACGGTTGTCTTCCTCCACCGCCTCGAGGCCGGCGGCACCAATCGCTCGTATGGCATTCACGTGGCCCAGTTGGCCGGCCTGCCCGGGGAAGTGGTGGCGCGGGCGCAGCGAGTGCTCGAGACCCTCGAAGGCGAACACCGCCTGGTTCCGGGCTCCCAGGTCGTTCCGGATGAGGGGCAGTTCGCGCTGTTCGGCGAATCTCGCCAACGCGGGCCCAAGGTCCCGCCGGTTCCCGCGCCAGTAGTGACCGACTCCCTCCGGGCCCAACTTCAGGCGCTCGACGTCGACAGCCTGACGCCGCTCGAGGCGCTCAATCGGCTGGCCGCGTTTAAGAAAGATCTGGAGCAGCATCCGTGAGCCGTTGGATCGGGGTGTTGCTCATCACCACGGCCGCGTGCGGTCCACGTAGTGAGGGCACGGTAACCCTGCCGCCGGAAGCCCGAGCCACCGCAATCCGGCGGGATGAGCCGCCCATCCCGACCAACAACGAGCCGCCATTCGCGTATCCCGAGGCGCTGGCGGCCCGGCGCCTCGGCGGCTCGGTGATCCTCCGGCTGTTCGTCGATTCGGCTGGCTTGGTAGTGGCCGAATCAACGGCAATCCAGGAGTCGAGCGGCTACCCGGCCTTCGATTCCGCGGCCTTGGCGAATGCGACCCATTTTCACTACGCGCCGGCTCTTCGCGGCGGTGTGCCCGTGGCGACCGCCTTCCTCCAACCGGTGAACTTCCGTCCTCCCCCTGGGGGCACGTCGGTCCCATGAGCGAACTACAACATCGGAACCCGATGGGAATCACGGTTCTGACCGGCGGAACCTCGTCGGAGCGCGACGTCGCGATCGCGTCGGCCGTTCAGGTGGTTGCTGCCCTCCGTAGTCGGAATCATCGAGTTGCCGTGGTCGATACTGCCCGAGGTTTCATTCCCGAAGCCGACGAATCCCGGGCGCTCAACCCGACCGTGGGCACCGAGCCGCCGTCGATCGAACGCCTGGTCGACCTGGAGCGGGGGGTGCTCCTCTCCGGGCTGGCCACCTTGCCCGTCGTCCGAGACGCCGAGGTTCTGTTCCTCGCCCTGCATGGCGGTCGTGGCGAGGACGGTACCCTGCAAGCTCTCCTGGACATACTTGCGGTTCCTTACACCGGAAGCAGTGCCCTTGGCAGCGGCATCGCGATGGACAAGGATCTCTCGAAGCGGTTGTTTTCGCTGGCCGGTGTGCCAACCCCGCCTTGGTTCATGGCGCCAATCCCGCCCGAGGCGGTCGGCGACCGGCTCGGGTGGCCGGTTGTCGTCAAACCCAGCAAGCAAGGGTCGACGGTCGGGTTGAGCCTCGTCAAGCATCCAGCCGACATGGGTGACGCGATCCGCCTGGCGTCCCGGTATGATGACGAGGTGATGATCGAGGCGTTCGTGCCCGGCCGCGAGCTTACTGTCGGGATTCTCGACGATCAGCCGCTCGCGGTGGGTGAGATCATTCCGCGGCATGAGATTTTCGACTACGAATGCAAGTATACGCCGGGCATGGCGGTCGAGATCTTCCCGGCCGATTTGCCCGCCGAGGTCACCGTTCGATGCCAGACACTCGCGCTGACCGCCCACCGCGCGCTCAAGCTCGGCGGATACAGCCGGGTCGATTTTCGGCTCACTCCGGCCGGCGACTTGAGTTGCCTGGAGGTGAACACCCTGCCGGGCATGACAGCCACGAGCTTGCTGCCGCAGTCAGCCCGGGCGAGCGGCGTCTTGTTCGGCGAGCTATGCGAGCGGATTTGCCTGGCGGCTTTGGCCCGGTGTAAGGTTAATAAGGGCTGAATGCACGAGATCCGAAGCCTCCGACTGACCCCTTGGGTGACCCGGTTGATCGCGATCAACGGGGTGGTTCTGCTGTTGCTCTCCACCGTTTTTACCGCCGCCCGGTTCTTCGACGGGGTGAGATTTGATCCGGCCCGGTTCTTCGAACGACCGTGGACCGCCGTCACGTACATGTGCGTTCACGGCGGCGTCATCCCCTTCGCCCTCACGAGTCTCGTCCTCGCGGTGTTCGGCCCACCGGTCGAGCGTCGGCTCGGCAGTCGCCGATTCGCCACCTACTACCTCTACTGCGGGATCGGTTCGGCCCTCATCGCTCTCGGCGTGGCCACGATTCTGCGCGTCGATCCGTTCATCGGGGCCTCCGGCGCGGCGTATGGAGTCGGGCTGGCTTTCGTACTCCTCTGGCCCAAGGCGCGGGTCGCCTTCCCTTCCCTGCCGGCTCCACTGACCGCCGCCCCGCTGCTCGCCGGTCTGGTCGGACTCGACATGATCGTGGGCGTCCTGGGAAGAGACGGGGTCGCCCATTTCGTTCACCTCGGCGGGGCGGCCGCTGGATACGCATTTTTCCGTCTGCAGACCATCGGGACCCGCCGCCAGCCGGCGCGGCCGGTGCCGACCGTTCGGCGCGCGGTGGTGACGCCGATGCAGGTCCAGGAAACGGGCGGCGATCTTCGTCCCGCCCCGTCCATAGGAGGCTCCACGAGTTCGACCCAGGAGGACATCGATCGCTTGCTCGACAAGATTTCCCGGTCGGGGATGGAGAGCTTGAGTTCGCAGGAACGAAACCTGCTCCGCGAAGCCGCTGAACGAAAGCGGCGCGAACAACACTAGACGACTGACACCTTGATTTATTGGGGCGGAATCCCGTATTGTGTCCCGTGCTCATCAATCTCGTCCCCGAATTCCTCGACATTCTTGCCTCTTCGAACCGGGAAGCCGCCTACCAGCAGTATCTGGAGCGGCATCGAGCCGTCCTTGAGGCCTATTGGAGCAACTACGTTCTCGATCTCAATGATCATCATGCCGACGGAGTGATCGGCGCGGCCCTTCGCGCCGACCGCTCCGATCTTCGCTCGATGCTCCAGCGGACCAAGATCTCGGAGTTGGCCGAAACTGCGATCGCCCGAGCCGGCGACCTGCTCCAACTCGATCAACCGACGGATGTGTACCTCATGGTCGGGGTGGGCGGCGCCAACGCCGGTGAACTGGTTGTCAACGGGCGCGGCGTGGCCTTCGTGTGTGTCGAGCACTTTACCGGCAAGGTCAATCCGACCAGCTACGGGCTCGGCTTGGCCCCGGACCTGATTCCACTCTGGGTGGGTCATGAACTCGCCCACACTGTTCGGTACACCTCGCCCACCAGCCGGAGCGAACTGAAATCGCTCGTCGAGGAGGCGGGGGGCAACTACAGCTACTGGGCCACCGCCGGCCGCGCCACCCTTCGTGAACTCCTCGTCAACGAGGGCCTCGCCGTCCATGCCGCCCAGCAATTGGCTCCCGGACACGATATCGCGGACTACTTCGGATATCCCAAGCGACAGTTCCAGCGACTCCGGGAGATGGATGCGTTCCTCCGCCGGGCGGCCCACCACGACCTCGACCGATTCGGCATCGGACTTCGACTCCGGTTCCTTTCCGGCGGCCTGAGTCCCGGCTCACGGCTTGCTTTGAACAGGGTGCTGCCCGAGCGATCAGGCTACTACCTCGGCTACCGGATGGTCGAGGCGTTGGTGGCGGACCAGGGTCTGGCGTCCGCCGTACGGGCGTCGGCCCATGAGTTCGAGACGGCCGAAGAGGCCCGGCCCGACGTCCGAACTGCCTAAACATCAGGACCCTCCTGCCGATGTCCCTGCCTGCCGCGCTCCAAGGGCTGCGCCTCCCGGTCATCGGTGCCCCGCTCTTCATCATTTCGAACCCCGCTCTGGTATTGGCCCAATGCAAGGCGGGAATCGTCGGCAGTTTTCCGGCCCTGAACGCCCGGCCGCCGGAACTGCTCGACGAGTGGCTCGCAAAGATCATCTCCGAATCGGCCGACCATAGCCGGGCTTACCCGAACGAACCGGCGGCACCTTTTGCCGTAAACCAGATCGTCCATCGTTCGAACGACCGGCTCGATCGGGATCTCGCGCTCTGCGTCAAGTACCGGGTTCCGATCGTGATCACCTCGCTCGGAGCCCGCGAGGACGTCAACCAGGCCGTGCACGCGTATGGGGGGATCGTCCTGCATGACGTGATCAGCGTCGTCCACGCCCGCAAGGCGATCGAGAAAGGTGCGGACGGTCTGATCGCCGTCGCCGCAGGTGCGGGGGGACACGCCGGAATGCTGTCGCCGTTCGCGCTGGTCCAGGAAATCCGCGAGTGGTGGCCGGGGCCATTGGCCCTGTCGGGGGCAATCGCCAGCGGCAGCGCCGTGCTGGCGGCCCGGGCGATGGGCGCCGACCTGGCCTACATCGGCTCCGCCTTCATCGCCACCCGCGAGGCCAACGCAGTCGGCGCCTACAAACAGGCTATCGTCGACAGCAGGGCCGCCGACATCATCTACACCAACTTGTTTACCGGCGTCCACGGCAATTATGTTCGGTCGTCGATCGAGCGAGCGGGACTCGATCCGGACCGACTGCCCACGGGCGACTTGTCAACCATGAACTTCGGGTCAGGGGTGGCCAAGGCGTGGCGCGATATCTGGGGAGCCGGACAGGGCATCGGCACCATTCACGATGTCCCGCCGGCCGGTGAGCTGGTCGCGCGACTGAAGCGCGAGTACAGCGAGGCCCTGACCCGATTGAAAGAACCCGAATGACCGCCCCGATTTCCATCGTCATCAAACCGCTCGGACCCATTGTCATCGATGGCCTGATCGACCTTCGCGACCACGAGGGCAATCCGATCACGATCCCCCCGAACAAGTCGCCGGGCATCGTCAAGCTCTGCGGATGTGGCCACAGCCAGAAGAAGCCCTTCTGTGACGGCTCCCACAAGCTTTCGATCGCGCCACCAGCGGCTCCGTGAATCGACCGTTATTTCCCGACGCAGAATCGCTCGAAGATCCGTCCGAACACCTCCTCCACGTCCACGGCACCGAGGAGTTCGTCGAGAGAGGTCATGGCGCGGCGGACATGGTGGGCGGCCAGCACGGCATCACCACCGGCGGCCGCTTCAGGCTCAGCGTCCCGCAGCGCGGCAAGCGCGGCGGCAAGACTCTGCCGGTGGCGTTCGCGAGTCACCAGAGGGTCGGTGTCGCCATGCGACTCAACTTCGCCATATAGCCGATCGATCAGGCTCCGTTTGAGTTCGCCGAGCCCGGATCCGGTTGCCGCCGACACGCCAAGGGCGCGAGTCGGGCTCAGATCCGTCTTGGTGCGGACTGTCAGCGTGTTCGGTTGGCCCCCCAGGAGCCGCTCCTCCTCCGTCGGTTCCAAACCGGTGGCGATACAGAGCAAGATCAGATCGGCGGCAGCGAGATACCGGCGGCTCACGTCAATCCCCAGTCGTTCGATCCGGTCCTCGGACGACTGGAGGCCAGCCGTATCCGCGATCCGAACGGCGTATCCGTCGAGGTCCAGATCGGCTTCGATCGTATCGCGGGTGGTTCCGGCAATTTCAGTCACCAGGGCCCGCTCGGTGCCGAGCAGCGCATTGAAGAGCGACGATTTGCCGGCATTGGGACGTCCGGCAATGACCACCAAAGCTCCTCGGCGAACCCGCTCACCAAGGTTGGCGGTTTCGAGCAAACCGGCGATCGCTTCGGTACTCACCAGCAGAGCGGCTGCCACCGCGGTTCGATCGACCGGGCCGTCGTCCTCCTCGGGGAAATCGATATCGTATGCCAGCAGCGCGAGGAGATCGACCAGACGGTCTCGAAGTCCGGTCAGTCGCCGGGATAGGCCACCATTGAGCTGTCGCAGGGCTGCCCGACCCTGGGCCCGGGTCGTGGCGTCGATCAGATCGGCGACCGCCTCGGCCTGAATCAGATCGATCTTGCCGTGCGCCACGGCCCGCCTGGTAAACTCGCCTGGGTGAGCCATGCGGGCGCCGATGGCCCCTAGGGCTCCGATCAACTGACTCGAGGTCAACAGGCCGCCGTGGCAGGTGAACTCGACCAGATCCCCGCCGGTGTAACTCGCAGGTGCCGGGAAGAAGACGATGAGTCCCTCGTCGAACGGCGATCCGTCCGTCTCGTGGAATGACGCGAGATAGGCATGCCGGGGTTCCGGCTCCCGATCGGATTCCCACCGGATGACTCGGCGGGCAGCGTCGAAGGCCCCTCGCCCCGACAGTCGTACCAAAGCAAGCGCCGCCCGGCCAGGCGGCGTTGCGACGGCGCAGATCAGGTCCGAGAGCATGTGGGCCCTCTGATCGTTGGTTGGCTCCGACTACCGCTTCAAGTTGCGCGGCGGAGCGGGAGGTGGGCTCGTCACCGAGGCACGGCGCATTCGTTCCTTGGCAACCAACCACTGTTGAGGAATGCTCGCCAGGTTCTGGACGGCATAATAGAGGTTGAGCCCGGACGCGAAGCGCAAGAACAACACCAACATCATGATCGGCATGAAGTAGAGCATCATCTTGGTCTGGGGATTTGGCGGCAGGCCCAGTTGACCGATCTTCGTCACCCCGAACATGGACACAGCCATCAACACCGGAACGATAAACAGCGGATCGGGCCGTGAAAGATCCGGAATCCACAGGAACACCTGGCCCCGAAGCTCAATCGAATTCTGGAACACGAAGAACAGCGCAATCAGGATCGGCCACGGAAGGAGCACCGGCCAGCACCCGCTGAACGGGTTGACGCTGTTCTCTTTGTAAACCTTGAACATCTCCTGCTGGAGGCGCTGCGGATCGTTCTTGTGCCGGTCCTGGATATCCTTGAGCACCGGCTGAATCGCCTGCATCGCCATGCTCGCACGCATCGCCTTCTGATTCAACGGCCACAACACGAGCCGGATCAGCACACCGAAGACAACAAGGCCAAGGCCGTAGGCCAGCCCGGCCTTTTCGTGCAGCCAGACCAGGAGCCATCGCGCCCCGACCGCCACCGGGCGGATCACCGGGCGGAGCCAGGCCCAGCCGTAGGGGTTGTTGTCGTCGAACCCGTGCCCGATGGCCCGAAGCCTCGGGTACTCCATCGGACCGACGTACAAGCCGAAATCGAAGGTCCCTTCCGACCCAAGAGTCAGGCTCGTCCACACGTCGGCGGTTTCAGGTGACTTGTGGATTCGGTCAGTGGCCATCGCCTGCACCCCACCGAACCGGCCCGGTGCCGCGGCGTTGGTATCCGGGGAGATGACCGCCGCGACGAAGTATTTGGCCTTGATGGCCACCCACTGGAACGGGCCGCTGAAGGACTTGAGCTCGCCAGGCTTCAGGCTGCTGAAATTGACCAACTGCGACTTGGTGTCACGGGTCACCAGGCCGAGCTCCCGGGCAAATTCAGTGCTGTCGGCCTCCGTGTTCCGGAGTCCCGGGCCCATACCGATCATCAAGGTGGCCCCCGATGGGCCGAGTCCGGTCAACCTTCCGCTGACCGCGATCCGATAATTGTCGGGTACGAACCGGTACGTCAGCGTCACCCCCGTCGAGGAATCGAGTGACGCATTCCACGACAGCTGGGCGCCATCCTTGCCGACCTGCAGATCCTTCGTGGACGGGCGAAAGGTCAGGTTCTTGAGGGGAATGGTGTCGCGGCCTACCAGAAGCGCCAGTGCCAGGAAATCGCCGTTCGGGTCCAGAATCTGAGCCGATTGGCCCGGTTCGTCCTTCCGCATCGAACGATACGAAGTGAGTTCAGCGCCAATCAGTCGGCCACCGCGGCTCGAGAACGAGTAGCGGTAGAGCCCAGAGGCGACCCGCACGGTATCCTCGGCCACGGGGGCCAGGGAGGCGGCTACCTCGGCCGTCAGTTTGGTCGGACGGGTACCTCCGGGAGCGTCGAGGATTGGTGGCGCGCTGGGCACGGTGGCCGCCGCCACGGAGCCCGTTGCCGGGCGGGGGGGGCGCTTCAGCACAAGGGATGGAACAACCAACACGACCATCATCAAGACGATGGCAAGGATAAATCGACGATCCATGGGGGCGCCGAGAAGGAGTCTAGAAGTTAGGGGACCGGGTCATAACCGCCCGGGTGGAACGGATGGCACTTCGCCAAACGTTTGAAACCCATCCAGCTACCGCGACCAAGACCATACCGTTCCACTGCTTCGAGGGTGTATGTCGAACAACTCGGGTTGAACCGGCATCGCGGCGGGAAAGCCGGCGAGACGAACCG